>NZ_JBJFZS010000077.1:0-655 GCF_045032595.1 Ornithinimicrobium jinqii | reverse complement strand
GCGAGACCAACTTCTTCACTTCCTTCGGCATCGAGCTCATGCTCGAGATCTTCTCGGTCATCTCATGACCTTCCCCGCCAGCTGTGCCGGCGTGTCAGACCAGAAACACCGTTTGGCGGACAGTCCCTTGGCTGGCGCCCCACACCCTGGACTGGAGGAAGAAGGGACTGCTGCACGGGTAGGTGACAGGTTGGGTCAGGCCGCCTGAGGGGCGGCTGTGGCCATGGTGGCCTCGTACTCGATGGGCGTCAACCGGCCGAGTCGGTCCTGGCGCCGGCGCCGGTGGTAGGTCCGCTCGAGCCAGGTGACGATGTGGATGCGAAGGTCCTGCCGGGTGGTCCACCGGCGGCGGTCCAGGACGTTCTTCTGCAAGAGGGCGAAGAAGGACTCCATGGCGGCGTTGTCGGCGCTTTATCTGGCTAATCGACGGCTGAGTCGGGGCGCGGTAAGGCGGGTTGTGCTGTTGGTCACGCGGGGGTGCGGCGTGTCGCTGCCTGCTCGATGTGGGTGGTGAGCCGGGTGATCAGCCGCAGGTGCCGTTCGGTCTCGGCGTCCCAGCCTCGGTCGGTGGCGTCCTGGGCGAGAGCTACGGCGTCGTCGCGCTGGGCGGTCAGGACGGGGATGTGCTCGATGGTGGTCCGGTAGGCGGGGCAGT
>NZ_JBJFZS010000076.1:0-677 GCF_045032595.1 Ornithinimicrobium jinqii | reverse complement strand
GAGCCGGACCTGGGTGTGGGTCTCCTGGGAGGAGACGACGTGGGTGAGCCACTTGCGCGAGACCAGGTCCTCGATGATCAGCACCGCCATCCCGGCACGCGGGAAGTGGGTGCTGTCGTAGATCCAGATCGAGTTCGGGGTGTACGTGGCCCAGTCCGGGAACGGGCGCCGCTGCCCCCGTGGTGGGCGCGGCGGGTGACGAAACCGCAGGTCATGATCGTTCAGGACCCGCCGGACGGTGGACGGGGAGGCCCAGAACAGGTCCTCGTAGGAGCCGCGGTGCGCCAGGCGCCGGTGGGAGAAGTCCTTCACCCCGAACGTCTCGAACGCGGACACGATCGCCTCGATCTCGGCCGGCGTCAGCGCGTTCAGCGAAGCACCGGGGCGGGCATCGCCCAACCCCTGGGCGGTGTCCTTGCGGCGGGTCCAGCGGCGGGCCCGGCGCTCCTCCAGGCCCAGCACGGCGCAGGCCTTGACCAACGGCCAGCCCTCCTGCAGGGCCTGCGCGATGGCCTGCAGCAGGACCGTCTTGGTGGCCGCGTCGACGCGGGCCGGCACCGGGGCCATGGGCATCAGTCCGCACCCCCTTTTTTCTCCAGCAGCATCAGCTTGACCGCCAGCTCCTTGACCGCCTCACCGAGCCGGTCGATCTCGGCGTTGGCCTCCTCCAGCTCCAC
>NZ_JBJFZS010000075.1:0-881 GCF_045032595.1 Ornithinimicrobium jinqii | reverse complement strand
CAGGCAACCGCTCATCGCCCGGAACGAACCTCAACGACAGAGCTGACATCAGGCGCCTCCTCAGCGAGACGGACACCTGCAAAGTACAGGCGCCGATGATCCGAAGATCACCCACATATCAAGCGGATCCGGTCTCTCACGACCCTCGGCGCGTGCCGGTCACCTGCTTATGCCTGATGAGCGCGCGCACCTCGGCGGTACAACGGTGTCACGCCCTCCGGGCACTGAGCCCACTTGGACGCCGCATCGACGGCACTCCACAGATGGGCAATTATGGCGCGAGTCATGGTCGCTCCCGGGGCGGTGATGATGGCCCTCCGCTTCGTTCGCCTAACGCACGCGGACCGTACCCCAGAAAAGTACTGCAGTGGGGTACAGATTTGGCGCGGTTGGGTGCTCCTCAAAGCGTCATACCCGCAGGTCAGAGCGTTCTCGCGTACCCCAATCGTGGACTTTGCAAGCAGGGGGTTAGGGGTTCGAGTCCCCTCGCCTCCACCGAGGTCAGAGGGCTTTCCCGGTCGTCGGGGAGGACCTCTTTCGGGTCCGCGAACCCGGAGAAGTATGTGCATCGGGGGTCCCGCGCCGAAAAGGACGTCGAGGACGGCGGGCGCGAAGAAGCGGCGTCGGTAGGGCCCCGGAGTTCGCCGAGAGGACGCCCAGGTCGACCAGCTGTCCGACGAGGCCGTTCGCGCGGCCGCAAGACGGGGCCCCAGGTCCCGTTGGACCTGCCGCACGGTGAAGGACGGGTGGGCCAGGTCAAGTCCGGTGGAGTGGTGTACGACGGTGATCCTTCGGTGGGTTGATCAGGCCGTCAGTGCGGGGACGGTAGCAGTGCTTTCCTCCTGTCCGGTGGTGGTCGGGGTGAGGGCGTGGCGGCAGCG
>NZ_JBJFZS010000074.1:0-971 GCF_045032595.1 Ornithinimicrobium jinqii | reverse complement strand
CACGCCTCCTCACGACCGGCGGGCGCACGGTCTGCCGCAAGACCTCAACGATCAGATTCGGAGAGTGCTGACCCGCCGGCCGCTACCGGAACCGAGCCTGCCAGAGGATCGGCACAACCCATTAGATTCGTGCGTTTGGGACCTCAGTCCAGCGCTGTCGCTTGTGTGAAAAGCGTTCAGGATTCGCGAACGCGCGGCAGTGTCCGTGTTCAGTCTCTGGGGACTTGGATGAGGTACGGCCAGCGTGGGTAGAAGAGCGCGCTCTGGTGACCCGGTCAGGTACTTCATCCACCCGGAGAGAGCTGGTGCTCCCATCGGCACGACCAGTCTCAGGCGAGGAAGCAAGGTGACGAGGTTGTCGAGCCAAGGCTCCGCCTCCACGACGTCGGCTGGCTTGGCGTTCTTGGTGCTCTTGCCGTCATCGGACGGCACGTACCACGCACCACGTTCCAGATGACGATGCGGTTGCGGTCAAGCTGGGCGTCGTGGAGGAGCGTGAAGATATTTGCGGCGGTTGGTCGTCATTGTCGGCCGAGACGAAGCCCGACCCCTTGTGCGCACTGGCACGGGGGCCGGGGCACTCGAGAAGCAGTAGTACGTCGGCGTCTGTGCCGGCGTCTGCAGGGTCGAACCAGGGCGCGGCACCATCGTCGGCGCGGTGACGGTTGATGTCACGCACCATCGCGTTGAGTCCGGCGACATGCGGGGCTTGCAGGAGCGCCACCTTGCGCTTCACCAGATCCGGGTCCCGATGCGCCTTGGGGCTCACCGACATAGATCTCCTACGTGTGGAGTGGAAGCACGGACTACGACAGAACAGCCCAAGTGGTGAGCTGCACAGCCTGGGACTGCTGCACGGGTAGGTGACACCGAGTCTGTGGTGCTGTGAAGCGCCGCAGGGAAGGATGTGCACCATGCCCAAGCCCTATCCCCAGGAGTTCCGTGACGATGTCGTCCACGTCGCTCGTCAG
>NZ_JBJFZS010000073.1:0-1015 GCF_045032595.1 Ornithinimicrobium jinqii | reverse complement strand
AACAAACCCCACCCGGCCCCGGCCACCATCGCCCACCGGCTCGGGGTGCTGCGGATGTTCTTCGTCCGCATCGACGAATGGGGCTGGCCCGAAGCCCCGCCCCGGGTGCCGATGTTCCACGGCGACATCCCCGTCCAGGACCACGCCCTGCCCAAGGCCCTCGACGACCCCTCCGCCTCCGCGCTGCTCCGTGCCGCGCAGGCCGACCAGCGCCAGCTCGTCGGCCTGACCGTGGAGGTCCTGCTGCGCACCGGCCTGCGCGTCGGGGAGTACTGCTCCCTGAGGTCTGACGCCGTCGTCCTCATCGGAGACACCTACTGGCTCCACGTGCCCGTGGGCAAGCTGCACGAGGACCGCTACCTGCCCCTGCACCCGCACCTGGTCGAGCTCATCGGCGCCTACCGGGCAGCGCACGTCACCCCCGGCCACGAGCTGCTCATCCCGTACGAGAACGGCCGCCAGCTCGACCGGCACGCCGTCACCCGGTTCATCAACAAGGCCGGCGCGGCCGCCGGGCTGGCCCACATCAACCCGCACCGGCTGCGGCACACCCTGGCCACGCAGGCCATCAACCGCGGCATGTCGCTGGAGGCGATCGCCGCGATGCTGGGCCACAAGTCCCTGGACATGACCCTGGTCTACGCCAGGATCGCCAACCGCACCGTGGCCCAGGAGTACTTCGCCGTCGCCGCCAAGGTCGACGCCCTCTACGCCCACCCCGCCAAGCTCCCGGCCGAGGACCTCGGACCCAACATGGCCCGTCTCAACCGCGAGCACCACCGTCTCCTGGGCAACGGCTACTGCACCCGACCCAAGGCCATGGACTGCGAGTACGAGAGCATCTGCGAGTCCTGCACCTTCTTCCAGACCACCATCGCCTTCCGACCAGCCCTGCTCGCCCAGCGCGCCGACGCCTGCGCCAAGGGACAGACCCGCCGCGCAGCGATCTACGACGACCTCATCACCGGCCTCGACACCACCGAGGCCTCTTGACAACGATCACCCACATAACGCC
>NZ_JBJFZS010000072.1:0-1047 GCF_045032595.1 Ornithinimicrobium jinqii | reverse complement strand
GGGACTGCTGCACGGGTAGGTGACACCGAGTCTGTGGTGCTGTGAAGCGCCGCAGGGAAGGATGTGCACCATGCCCAAGCCCTATCCCCAGGAGTTCCGTGACGATGTCGTCCACGTCGCTCGTCAGCGTGGCGAGGGGGTGACGATCAAGCAGGTTGCCAAGGACTTCGGGATCTCGGAGTCGTGTCTGACGAACTGGATGACCCAGGCCGACCGCGACGCCGGGATCAAGCCCGGCGCCGACCGTGAGGAGGTGGCCGAGCTGCGCGAGGCCAAACGGCGCATCCGGCTGCTGGAGCAGGAGAACGAGGTCCTGCGCCGCGCCGCGGCGTACCTGTCCCAGGCGAACATCTCCCCAAAATGATGTACCCGCTCGTCCACGAGCTGGCCGTCGACGGGATCCCCGTCACGGTGACGTGCCGGGTGCTGAAGATCGCTCGCCAGCCGTACTACCGGTGGCTGAAGGAGCCGGTCACCGACGCCGATCTAGCGGCCGCCTACCGCGCGGATGCGCTGTTCGACGCACACCGCGACGACCCCGAGTTCGGCCACCGGCTGCTGGCCGACGAGGCCCGCGCCGCCGGCGTGGGCATGTGCGACCGCACCGCATGGCGGATCTGCTCGGACAACGCCTGGTGGAGCGCCTTCGGCAAGAAGCGCGGCAAGAACGGCAAGCCCGGACCGCCCGCGCACGAGGACCTCGTCGAGCGCGACTTCACCGCGCAGGGCCCGAACCAGTTGTGGCTGACCGACATCACCGAGCACGTCACCGCCGAGGGCAAGCTCTACATGTGCGCGGTCAAGGACGTCTGGTCCAACCGCATCGTCGGGTACTCCATCGACACCCGGATGAAGTCCCGCCTGGCGGTGCAGGCCCTGGACAACGCCGTCACCACCCGCACCGCCCACGGCATGGACGTCGCCGGATGCATCGTCCACTCCGACCGCGGCAGTCAGTTCCGGTCGCGGAAGTACCTCGCCGCGCTGCGACGCCACCACCTGGTCGGATCCATGGGACAGGTCGGCACGTGCCTGTTAACCGGCCAA
>NZ_JBJFZS010000071.1:0-1097 GCF_045032595.1 Ornithinimicrobium jinqii | reverse complement strand
CCAGCTACCGACTCCGCGACCGCGGCGTCGAGACCCTGCCCAGCATCAAGGTTGAGCAGGAAACCCTAGACTGAAACCGTTCACTCTTCGACCGCCGAAACCGTCCAGTTTTCGAGCGCCGTCAACAATCATGACCAATTATGCGTACAAGATCGCGTTTTCTACCGAGAACATAGTTCTTGCGCAGCGAATTCTCGACGACCTCACTGGCGCCTTCGATGAGACGGCAGAAGGCGAGATCGGCTTGAAGTGCGAAGCAGTCGCCCTCATTCCGGGCGGAACGGTCACCCAGGCGGACCTTGACGCTGATGCCGCTTTTGCCGAGGAGATGGCCAAGTTCATGAACGCGGGGTTCAACCGCTCTCCCATGCCGAAGGGGATGCCCGAAGTATGACCCCAAGGGGGGAGCGGCTCTTCAGTACTGAGTCCGGCAGGCCAGTGAGCACGGCCGCCAACCCTTTCGTGAAGAATCCTCAGGAACCCGCTGGCCACCTGACAGCGCAGAGTTAAGGAACTTGTCGTGGCACTCACGCGGGACGACGCGCCCTGTGCCCCTCACCAGATCAACCCGGCTCGTGGGTGAAACTGAGTTAACGTGTCCACTTCGACCAGTCGGTCGGCTCATGACGGTGGGGTAGGGGCAAAGACGTGCTGACGTACGAGCAGTGGCGAGATCGTCTGTTCGAACACATCGTGGTGAACGGGTCTCCCGACCGCCCGCTTTACCTGTTCGTCGACCGGGAGGACCTTGCCGTAGCGGCCGAGGCCGAGGGCTCAGTCCAAGCGCTTGCGTCGTTCACCCAGGCTTTCCAGGACAGGGCTAATCGGTCGGTTCCGTTTCGCTACGAGTACCTCCTCGCACGATCCGCTGACCCGTCGGTGGACGTTGTTCCCCCCTACTTCCTGGGGCTAGTGATGTCCGTCCTGGCTGTAACCGAAGCGCCCTTAGGGGCTGCGCACGGCGTTTACCGGCTCTTCACAATGCAGGGTGTAGTTGGGGCCTGAATCCGCCGGCTTCCAGGAGTGCTCGGGCGATGTAGTGGGTGAGGTTGCGGAACCCGAGGGCCAGGCCGCGCAGGTGCTCAAGTCGACCATTC
>NZ_JBJFZS010000070.1:0-1177 GCF_045032595.1 Ornithinimicrobium jinqii | reverse complement strand
CGCTGCCGCCACGCCCTCACCCCGACCACCACCGGACAGGAGGAAAGCACTGCTACCGTCCCCGCACTGACGGCCTGATCAACCCACCGAAGGATCACCGTCGTACACCACTCCACCGGACTTGACCCGCTAGGTCGTCGCGGAGCTGCAGCGGATGCTGCGCCCGTAGCCCCCGCCGTGCGCGGCGATACGCGCTAGAGCGTATGGCAAGACGGTCCAGGACGGGCCTACCCTGAAATGGTGCGGGCTGCCGCCGACGGCGACGGCAGGCGGACTCTTGTCGAGGAGATCTAGATGGGACCCAGGGGCGTCGGAAGCGATGACATCGTCCTGCTCCGGGACATCATCGACCTGACGAGGCCAGGCCAGCATCGTCCGGGGCGGAACACCGTGTTCGAGCTGCTCGACCGTCTGGAGCGTGTGATCGGCAGCGACTGGATCAACTTTCAGGACTGTCACGTCGGACCGCGGTGGTGGCGGACCAGGGTGCAGTTCACCTCGCACGGCGAGAGCGGTTGGGTCTGCGGTGACGAGCTGGTCGAGATCGACTCCGCTCCGGAGTTGGAGGTGCTGAAGCGCTACTGGTGGCAGCTGGACTGCAGCCTCGTCGACCGCACCGGCCGTCCCTGCGTCTCGTCCAGCTGCGCCTCCCTCGGAGGGCGGGGGTGGGCCGAGCATCCCGCCAACGTCGAGTACCTACGGGGGATCGATGAGCTCCTGCTCGCCTACCCGCATGGTGGGTCGGGAGGATCCCTGCGCATCCTGGCCGGTCGCGACGAGGGGGGACCCTTCGCGGAGCGGGAACGGGTGCTCATGGAGCTGCTGCTGCCCCACCTCCAGCCGCTGCTCGCGGACAGCCTCGCCGAGGAGGTCGGCCCGACCCGACCTCCCGTTCGCGAGCAGGTCCCGCCGACCGCTCGCCAGCGGGAGATCCTTCATCTGGTCGCGGCGGGGATGTCCAATCGGCAAGTCGGCCGTCAGCTCGGGCTCTCGGAGAACACCGTGCGCAAGCACCTCGAGAACGTCTACGCCCGAATCGACGTGCAGAGCTGGGTTGCTCCAGCGTTCGTGTCCGGTTTCGGGCTGAGGATCAAGCAACATCTGTACGGTCTTCGTGACACCTGTAGGAGGGTGCGCGATGAGCACGAGCGATGCCTCGGTCCCGAGGAAGCGTCGA
>NZ_JBJFZS010000069.1:0-1191 GCF_045032595.1 Ornithinimicrobium jinqii | reverse complement strand
ACGTCGTACTCGCGGTGGTTCTGCACCAGGATCGTCAGGTCCGCCTCGCCGACCGCGGCGGCGGCGTCCGCCACCTTGGTCGCCTCCGGCACGGAGCGCCAGTCCTGCACGTGCGGGTCGTGGAACTGCACCCGCGCACCCTTGGCCATCAGCTGACGGGCCAGCGGCACCGCCGGCGACTCGCGCTGGTCGGCGATGTTCGGCTTGTAGGTCACGCCGAGCAGCAGGACGGTGGACCCCTTCAGCGGCTTGCCCTCGGTGTTGAGGATGTCCTGCGCCCGGGAGACCACGTAGGCCGGCATCTGGGAGTTGATCTCCTGCGCCAGCTCCACGAACCGGAACGGGTACCCCAGCCTCGCCCGCACGTTGTGGGACAGGTAGTTCGGGTCGATCGGGATGCAGTGCCCGCCCACGCCGGGGCCGGGGTAGAACGCCTGGAACCCGAACGGCTTGCTGCTCGCCGCGTCGATGACGTCCCACAGGTCGATCCCCAGCTCGTGGCAGAAGCGGGCCATCTCGTTGACCAGCGCGATGTTGATGTGCCGGTAGGTGTTCTCCAGCAGCTTGGCCGTCTCCGCCTCACGGGTGCCCTTGGCCCGCACCACCGTGTCCACGAACGCGCCGTAGAACGCGGCCGCCGCCTCGGTGCAGGCCGGCGTGTGCCCACCCACCACCTTCGGGGTGTTCTTCGCCCCGAACGTCTCGTTGCCCGGGTCGATCCGCTCCGGCGAGAACGCCAGGTGGAAGTCCTGCCCCGCGACCAGCCCACCGGCCTCCAGCACCGGGCGGACCACCTCGTCCGTCGTGCCCGGGTAGGTCGTCGACTCCAGGATCACCAGCATCCCGGGCCGCAGGTTGCGGGCGATCGCCGCGACGGCCGACTCCACCGCCCGCAGGTCCGGGCCCCCGTCCTCCGACAGCGGCGTCGGCACGCAGATCACCGCGACCTGCGCCTCGCCGATCCGCGCCTCCTCCGTCGTGGCCTCGAACCCACCCTCGATCATCTCGGCGATGTCGCCGTCCGAGAGGTCGTCCACGTGCGAGCGCCCAGCACCCAGGTCCGCGACCACACCCGCGTTGATGTCGAACCCGAGGACCTTCTTCCCAGCCCGGGTGGCCTCCTGCGCCAGTGGCAGGCCGACATAGCCCAGTCCGATGATGACAGCATCCACAGCCACGATGGGTCGACTC
>NZ_JBJFZS010000068.1:0-1389 GCF_045032595.1 Ornithinimicrobium jinqii | reverse complement strand
AGGTAGCGTCGGGCACGTCGAGGTCTTTCGGATGGTTGGCGTAGGAACCTCCATCTTCGGAAGACCTCGACGCCTACCCCCGGACCGACGCGCCAGCCCTATCTACACCCTCATTCGCGAAGAGCCCGTCAAGGACGTCACCTGCGGCGGGGAGCGGCTCGACGTCATCGTGCGGAAACGGCGCTACGTCTGTCGTGAGCGGCTGTGTCCGCGGCGCTCGTTCACCGAGGAGAGCGACCAGCTGCCGTCCCGGGCGAGGGTCACGACCCGGCTGACGGAGCGGGTGATCAGCGCCTGCCGGGCCGAGCCGCGGGCGGTGTCCCGGGTCGCGCACGAGGCCGACCTGGCGTGGCCCACGGTGATGCGGATGCTCACGACCACCCTGGATCTGGACACCGGTGTGGACCGCCGGCACGTGCGGCGTCTGGGGATCGATGAGCACCGGTTCCGGACCGTGCGCTACCTGCGCGACCCCCACACCCAGACGGTGAAGAGGGTCGAGCCGTGGTCGATCGTGTTCACCGACCTGGACGACGGCACCATCCTGGACGTCGTCGACGGCCGCCGCGGCGCGACTGTCAAGGCGTGGCTGGCGGCGCGCCCGCGGTGGTGGCGCCGGCGCGTGCAGATCGTCGCGCTCGACATGTCCAGCGAGTTCCGGGCCGCCGTCCGCAAGGCGCTGCCCAGGGCCCGGGTCAGCGTCGATCACTGGCACGTGGTGCGGCTGGCCAACGAGATGGTCACCAAGGTCCGCAGGCGCCGGGTGTGGGAACTGCACGAGCGTCGCGGCCGGGCAAGCGACACCCCGTGGAAGTACCGCAAGCTGCTCACCTGCGCCGGCGACCGACTCTCCGTGCGGCAGCGGACCAAGCTGCAGGAGATCCTGGCCCAGGACATCGAGCTCGCGGTGGCGTGGGGCATCAAGGAGCACGTGCGCCAGGTCCTCGCCGCCACCGACACGTCCTCGTTCCAACGCCACTGGGCCCGGCTCGAGAACGCCGTGCGGGCCACCCGCCTGCCCGAGCCGGCAGCGCTGCTCAGGACGCTGCGCGCCTGGCGGCGAGAGCTCCTCACGTTCTGCCGAACGAGGGTCACGAATGCGCGCACAGAGGCGGCGAACCTGACCGCCAAGACGATCAAGCGGGTCGGGCGCGGGTACCGCAATCACCGAAACTATCGATGCCGCATCATTGGCTACGCGCCCCGACCGATCGTGGCGTGAACACCCAGCACCACGCTCAAAGTTGAAGAGCCCCTTAAGGGGCTCTTCACAATGCAGGGTGTAGTTGGGGCCTGAATCCGCCGGCTTCCAGGAGTGCTCGGGCGATGTAGTGGGTGAGGTTGCGGAACCCGAGGGCCAGGCCGCGCAGGTGCTCAAGTCGACCATTC
>NZ_JBJFZS010000067.1:0-1402 GCF_045032595.1 Ornithinimicrobium jinqii | reverse complement strand
CTTGCCCAGGCCGCCCGACAAAGACTTGCCTACCACCGAGACCAGAGGAAGAATCAACCCAATCCAGAAGACCCGGATGTGGTCTGATCCACCCGCCCAAAGCGGACATTATCGCTGAAACACCTCATTCGGTTCCGTCGCCGAGGTGGAACCAGGCCAGAAGATTAGGCACTTCCCGAAACGGAGCCAAGCCGAAGATGTCACGATACAACGACACCGCAGAAGCAAACTGAGCAGGATCGTTGATCCGCACGCCCAGGAAACCAAGACCCTTCACCACGCCGTCGGACATGTCTACATCCTAGATTGCGCACTCTTTCGCCTAGGTCACGCAGCTGGAAGTCACCACCGTGCCTTGACCTCAACAGCTCTTCCGGCAATGACTTGGCGCCAGCGGCAGCACGGGGGCCGGCTACGAAAGCACGGTGACAACGCTGGGGCTCAGCGGACCGAGCTGTCCGCCTGGTTCACCGCCTCCGCGCAGCACATCAGGCAACACCTCGCCCACGTGATCGTCCGCGAGCTCCCTGACGTGGGTCACTTCGCCCCGATGGTCGCTCATGAACCGGTGGCCGAAGAACTCATCTCCTTCGTCGAATCGGTCTGACGACTCAGCCTGCCGGACGATCCCTGCGCACACTCAAGCACGCGCAGCGCGTCGGCGTGACCGTCACGCCGCCACCCGTCGCCTGCATGACCTCGCGGACGCCGCGGGTATCAGCCTGCCCCGGCTGCACCCGCAGATGTTCCTGCACACGTTCGTCACCACCATGCTGGATCCCGGCGTCGACCTGCGCGACGTCCCGATCGCTGCCCGCCACGCCGACCCACGCCCCACGATGCGCTACGACCGCGCCCGCAAGAATCTCGACCGACACCACAAGTACTTCCTCGCCGGGTACATGGCATCCGGCACCTGACCACCGCGCGGATCTGCCGCGGGTCGGCAGCAAAGAGGCGTGCGATATTGCGTCGTCTGACGTGCAGGTCCCGGCGCGATTCCCGTGGTCTGATGGGGCGCGTGGGTAGGCGTGAACTGAAGGTCGTTGAATAGCGACCGGCCATCACGGCGTGCAGCCGCCGCCTGACGTCGCGGCCGCGACGGACGTGGTGAGGTGTTTCAGCGTTAATGTCCGCTTTGGGCGGGTGGATCAGACCACATCCGGGTCTTCTGGATTGGGTTGATTCTTCCTCTGGTCTCGGTGGTAGGCAAGTCTTTGTCGGGCGGCCTGGGCGAGGCCCTGCCGGCGGGCTGCTCGGATCGCCTCGCCGCGGCCGGTGTGCTCGTCCAGGGGCGTGACGTAGCCGATGCCGGAGTGCAGCCGGGAGGCGTTGTACTCGGTGCGGACATCGTCGAGCTCGGCGCGCAGGAGCGCGGGGTCGGTGATCGCGTTCAGGTGGG
>NZ_JBJFZS010000066.1:0-1410 GCF_045032595.1 Ornithinimicrobium jinqii | reverse complement strand
TTCACTTACCGAGTGCTTCCTGACGGGCGACCTGGGACCTTAGACAAGTCCAAGTCTTCCCTGTTCAGGGAGCACTTCGGTGCTTCTACACGCCGATCACACCGCCACCCCGTGAATGATCCGGGCTAGTTCGGGCTAACGGCTCGCGGCAAAGGAGTGCGTCCGCCGTCGGTGACTGGGAGTCAAGCCCATTTGGCTTGGTCCCTAGAGTGGCGGAGTCTCAGCTTCGAGTCATCTCAGCGGCTCAGCCGTGGCGGCGACCAACTCTGCGTCCCGCGGTATCAGTAGCCGAGTGCGCCCCGTACCGCGGCCCGCCGTGCAGCCATTCGGGCCTTGGCCAAACGCGGTTCAAAGATCTCGATGCCTCGTTCGCCCAGCCGGGCGAGGTCTGGCTCGGGCGACACAGCTAATTCACGACACACCGCAAGGTGCCGTTCGAGACGTTCGTGCTCTTCGCCCCAGTACGTTCCCACCTCGAGGGTCCATAGAAGGTCATCCGGCTCCCATTTGAGCGGTCGGAGCATGACAGCGAGAACCCTAAGCGGGTACCGCTTGCCGAACTGAAACCGCGTCGCGAGCAGCAGATTGCTGAGCGACACCGGGAAGTCCGGGTCGGATACGGCTGTGGTTATCCAGTCGACGTCGGCGGCCGAGATGACCCAGAAAAGGTTCTTGGCCATTGGGCTCTCCCGCACCCGATCCCACAAGTCGAACCGCTGCGCGCTGCTCAACTCACGCGCGCTTTCCTCCCACTCGTCAAAGTCATCGTAACCCTCGAGCGCGTCGACGTGCTCGACAAGCAGGTCCATGTAGATCTCTGGCTTCGTCTTCGCGAGAATTTCGAGCGCCTTGGATTGCATGTGTTCTCGCATGGTGTCTGATGGAACGACGAAGTCGCTCATTGCCCTGGCCCAGTCCGGGTCGTCTGGCATCTCTTGCCTTGAGTACGATATCTCAGCCGCCCACAACGCCGCGGCACTGCTTCGAACCCTGGGATCCGGATGGGTAAACAATGCTTCACGCGTGGACGCGGATGCGTGACCAATGGCGTAGGACGAGTCTAGGTCTTGAATGTCTTCAACCATGAGGGCGTCGACGACGAGACTCGTAAGCTCGGCGTCCCGGCACTCGCTGATCACCGAGCTGATGAGGGCGCCTCTGCCGCCTGCGTCGCCGAGGATCTCCGCCGCAAGCGGAACCGTCATGACGCCGTTGTCGACGCACCTGGTGATGAGGGGGGTGGCCGCACGACCCAGTCCATGGTCCAGCGCTGCACGTAACCAGGCTCTTCACAGATGACGGTGTAGAGAGCGCTGGCGCGTCGGTCCGGGGGTAGGTGTCGAGGTCTTCCGAAGATGGAAGTTCTCACACCACCCATCCGGAAGACCTCGACGTGCCCGACGCTACCTT
>NZ_JBJFZS010000065.1:0-1429 GCF_045032595.1 Ornithinimicrobium jinqii | reverse complement strand
AGTGGAGTCCACCAGAGTGGTGTACGACGACCACGGTGGTGAGCGTGTCCTGCTGATGTAGGCGCGGTCACCGCGTGATCCTTCGAGTGAACCTTCCACAGCACTCTCGAACGGAGCATCACGATGACCGCTTCTCCCAGTATCGACCCTGAGGTCTTCCTGCACGAGCAGCTCGCGCAGGCGAGCCCGGACCTGATGCGGCACCTGCTGCAGTCCTTCATCAACACGCTGCTCTCGGGGCAGGCCGACAGCGTGTGCGGCGCCGACCACGGCACCCGCAGCACCGAGCGGACCAACCGGCGTAACGGGTACCGGCACCGGGACCTGGACACCCGCGTCGGCACCCTGGACGTGGCGATCCCCAAGCTGCGCGAGGGGTCCTTCTTCCCCGAGTGGCTGCTCGAGCGCCGCAAGCGGGCCGAGGCGGCGCTGACGACGGTGGTGGCGACCTGCTACCTGCTCGGGGTCTCCACCCGTCGGATGGACAAGCTGGTGACCGCCCTGGGCATCACCGGCCTGTCCAAGTCACAGGTGTCGGTGATGGCGGCCGAGCTGGACGAGCACGTGGAGTCCTTCCGCACCCGCCCCCTGGACGCCGGCCCCTACACGTTCGTGGCCGTCGACGCGCTCGTGCTCAAGGTGCGCGAGGGCGGGCGCGTGGTCAAGGTGAGCGCGCTGGTCGCGACCGGTGTCAACGCCGAGGGCTACCGGGAGATCCTGGGCATCCAGGTCGCCACCGGGGAGACCACGGCCTCCTGGCTGGGCTTCTTCCGCGACCTCGTCGCCCGCGGGCTGACCTCCGCCGGTCCGGTGGGGCTGGTCACCTCCGACGCCCACGCGGGCCTGGTCGAGGCGATCGGCGCGACCCTGCCCGGGACCGCGTGGCAGCGGTGCCGCACGCACTACGCGGCCAACCTCATGGCCGCCACGCCCAAGAGCTCCTGGCCCTGGGTCAAGGCGCTGCTGCACTCGGTGTACGACCAGCCCGACGCACCAGCGGTGCACGCCCAGCTCGACCGGGTGCTTCAGACCCTGGTCGGCAAGCTGCCCGCGGTCGCCGAGCACCTCGAGACTGCCCGGGCCGACATCCTGGCCTTCACCACCTTCCCCAGGGAGGTGTGGCGCCAGATCTGGTCCAACAACCCCCAGGAGCGCCTCAACCGCGAGATCCGCAGGCGGACCGACGTCGTGGGCATCTTCCCCCACCGCGAGGCCATCATCCGCCTCGTCGGCGCCGTCCTGGCCGAGCAGCACGACGCCTGGTCCGAGCAACGCCGCTACATCGGCCTCGACGCCCTCACCCGCTGCCGCCACGCCCTCACCCCGACCACCACCGGACAGGAGGAAAGCACTGCTACCGTCCCCGCACTGACGGCCTGATCAACCCACCGAAGGATCACCGTCGTACACCACTCCACCGGACTTGACC
>NZ_JBJFZS010000064.1:0-1513 GCF_045032595.1 Ornithinimicrobium jinqii | reverse complement strand
GCGGCAGACATCCCAGGTTCTGGTTGTGTCAAGCGGCGGTGTTGAAGTGGTGCTGCCAGGCGGTGTTCTCGTCGTAGAGGGTGCGTTGGCGAAGGCAGCCGTGGAGGATGCCGACCCAGCGATTTGCGAGCTGGCGCAGTGCGGCTTGGTGGCCGATCTTGCGGGCGCGGAGAGCCTTGTAGTAGGCGCGCGCGCCGGGTGAGCCACGAAGGGAGCAGAACGCCCACTGCTGCAGGGCGTCGCCGAGGCGGCGGTTGCGGGCGTACCGGGCGAGGACGACCCGTCTGGTCCCGGAGGCTCTGGTGATGGGGGCTGTGCCGGCGTAGGCCTTGCGGCCCTTGGCGTCGGGGTACCGGTGCGGGTCGTCGCCGAACTCGCCGAGGATCCGTGCGCCGAGGGTCACACTGAGACCGGGCAGGCTGGTGTAGATGTCAGCGTCCCGGTGCCGGCCAAAATGCTTGGCCACCACCTGCCCGAGGGCCTCGACCTGCGCGTTCAGGACGGTGATGAGCGCGACCTGCGAGGTCACGATCGCGGCGTAGGCGTCCTGCACCGGACCAGGTTGCCGCAGCTCCGGCGCGGTCAGGACCTGGCGGATCTTCTCGGCGCGGGCGGGCACGTCGCGCCGGTGCGCAGCGGTCAGGGCACGGACGATCTTCGCGCGGGACAGCCTGGCGGCGGCGTCCGGGTCCGGCGCCTGCGCCAGCAGGGCCAGGGTGTCCGGCTCGTCCAGGTCCTCGAACGCGGCCAGGGCCGCGGGGAAGAACTCGCGCAGCGCCGAACGCAGCCGCAGCACGTGCCGGGTCCGGTCCCAGATCATCGACTGGTGGGCTCGGGCGCTCACCTTCACGGCCTCCCCGGTGGCGCTGTCACCGGCGACCGGGCGGTGGTGGGCCCGGTCCAGGCGGACGATCTCAGCGAGCAGGTGCGCGTCCGCGGTGTCCGACTTGGCCCCGGAGGTGGAGTGCCGCTGCCGGTAGCGGGCGACCGACATCGGGTTCATCCCGTACACGGTGTACCCGGCCGCGACCAGCGCTGCGACCCACGGGCCGCGGTCGGTCTCGATCCCGACCATCACCTGTCCGGCCGCCTCGGCCGGGTCCAGGTCGGCCCACTCCTGCGGTGCGTGCTCGGCGAGCAGCGCGTGCAGCCTGCTCACCCCACCCAGGCCTTCGGGCAGGCGTCTTCGTACCAGGATCCGGCCCTGGTCGTCGACGAGCTCGACGTCGTGGTGGTCCTCGGCCCAGTCATCACCCACGAACAACATCGCGTCCTCCTCCTTCGCCTCGTTGCGATCCTTGCTCAGCAGCGTGGAGGAGACTTCCGGCGTCCTAATGGTCAAGTGCTCACCCGAACGATCTGGGGGCACGTCATCCCAGCAGCGGTCACGCCTCCTCACGACCGGCGGGCGCACGGTCTGCCGCAAGACCTCAACGATCAGATTCGGAGAGTGCTGACCCGCCGGCCGCTACCGGAACCGAGCCTGCCAGAGGATCGGCACAACCCATTAGAT
>NZ_JBJFZS010000063.1:0-1540 GCF_045032595.1 Ornithinimicrobium jinqii | reverse complement strand
GGTTTGTTCTGTCCTGGGCGGGCCAGCAGCCAGGGTTTGTAGCCCTCGATCTGGGGACGGCCGATCGCTGCGACCGTGCGCACCTGCGGATGGCGCTCGATCAGGTAGGTCGCGAAGCAGCGCAGGTCCAGGTCGGTGTTGTGCACGCTGCCCGGGCGCAGGATACAGGCGACCTGCTCGACGTAACGGACCATGACGTCGGCGATGTCCGGTACCGCCTCGGTCAGCTGCTCCCAGGTCGCGAACGGGATGGCTGCGTACGGGTTCGGCGGGCGCAGCCGCCGACGTCCGCGCCTCACGAGGACCGCCCCGACAGGCCGGGGGTCGGCTCACCGGCGATGCGCAGGCCAGGGACCGGGGTCGGTGGTGGCGTCAAGGGTGGGTCGATGGCGAAGACCTGCGCGTCGATCACCTCCGAGGCGGTGCGGTACTGGGCGGCGAGCCAGTCCTCGCCCAGGTGCAGGTAGATCCGGGTGGACTCGATCGAGGCGTGCCCGGCTTGTGCCTGTACCGCTTCCAGCGGCATCCCCGCGGTCCGCAGCCGGGTCAGGCAGGTGTGGCGCAGCTGGTGGCAGGTCGCCCGGTCCAGGCCGGCACGGCGGCGGGCGCCCTCGAGCACCTCGTCCAGCCCGTCCGCGCTCAACGGGTGGCCCCGCCGGGGCCGTTTCAGGCTCACGAAGACCCGGTCGGTGCCGCCGTCGTCCTTGCCCGTGCCGGCCTCGGCGGGCCGTTCGGTGTTCAGGTAGGCGGCGAGGTGGATGAAGAACGCGGGCGCGATCGGCACGTACCGCTGGTGCCCGCCCTTGCCGTCGGCCACGAAGACGCGCCGTTCACCGGGTCGCAGGTCTTCCAGGCGCAGGCCCAGGACCTCGCAGCGGCGCAGCCCGCCCAGCAGCATCGCCGCGACCATGGCCCGGTCCCGGTGGGTGCGCAGCGCCGCGACCAGCGCGTCGACCTCCGCCGGGGCCAGAATCCGCGGCAGCGTCCGTGGGGCCCGCACCAACGGCACACCCTGGCGGGGACGGTTGCGTTCGCGCCGGGTCGGCAGCCCCCGCGGCACCGGGTTGCGCGGCACGTCGCCGCGCACGGTCAGGAAGGCGTACAGACCGCTGATCGTCGACAGGCGCCGACGGACCGTCCGCAACCCCACGCCGCCCGAGGCGGGCGAGCCGTCGATCCCGACCACCGGCACCATCGGCCCCACCGCCGGTAGCTTCTTCGCCCCGGCCCGCTGGGCCGTGATGAAGGCCAGCACGTCCCTGCTAGTGACCTCCGCGACCGGCTTGTCCACCACGGAGAAGAACACCTTCAGGTCATAGGTGGCCGCCAGCACAGAGTTCGGCCGAGACCGGCCCGCCAGAAAGTCCAGGAAGGCGTCCAGCAACGGCTCGTCGAACCTGCCCGGAGCCGACCCAGGCAACCGCTCATCGCCCGGAACGAACCTCAACGACAGAGCTGACATCAGGCGCCTCCTCAGCGAGACGGACACCTGCAAAGTACAGGCGCCGATGATCCGAAGATCACCCACATATCAAGCGGA
>NZ_JBJFZS010000062.1:0-1664 GCF_045032595.1 Ornithinimicrobium jinqii | reverse complement strand
CCCCGGTCTTTCATGAGGTGGGGCTGGTGCGCTCGGCGTGGGCGTGATCGTCGTTCTCGTCCGGATTCGGCGCGTGGGCGTGGGGTAGCGCCGGCTGGCGCTGCCGGTCTGCGGTTCTCCGGGGTCCTGGGTCGTGGGTGGTCGGGGTGGTCAGGCTGGTCGGGGGATCGCGGCGATGTTCGCGAAGACGGCCACGATGGCAGCCGCCCAGGGCCAGGTCTTCGGGATGCGCAGTCGTCGGCGGCGTCCGCCGTGGGTGAGTTGGGCGGGCACGTGCAGGAACCGATACCGCAAGCCCTTGGGCTCGCACAGCGCCAGGTGCTGGGCGTCGCCGGTCAGGGCGAGCAAACGCGTCCAGGCGATGAGGTCGGCGGCGATCGTGACCAGCGCGAGCCAGGTCTGGTTGATCGCGAACTCTCGCGAGGGGAAGCGTCCCAGGCCGGAGTCCTTGGCGTGCCGGATGCGGTCCTCGACCCGGGCGTGGGCCCGGTGTCTGGCCTCCAGGAACGCCAGCTGCCCAGCCGTAGTGTTGGTGACGAAGGCTTGGTAGCGCCACCCGTCGGCCTCTTCGAACAGGGACAGCTGGGCGCCGGGGTGGGGACGTTCACGGCGCACGATGACCCGCATCCCCGCCGGCCAGTGGCTGAGGTCGAGCAGCCCGGTCAGCTCGGCGACGTCACCGCCGGCGCGGACGCCGCCATCAGCGTCGATCGCGGGCACCCAGGTCGTCGCCGGGACCACGGCGATGGCGCCGCGGAGCTTGCTGGTGATCGCGAAGCCCACGGAGTACTCGAGCGTGCGGCCGCGGACCTGTCCGGCGGAGGTGAGCCAGTCCAGCAGGTCGTGCGAGGCGCCGGCGCCGTCGGATCGGACCAGCAGGTCCTTGCGGTGGGTGCCGGGGACCTGGGCGATCGCCGCAGCCAGGACCTCTATGTGGTCGGCGGCCGTGTTCGACCCGGCCCGGCCGGTGCGCAGCTTCGCAGCCAGGAACTCCTGGGTGTTGTCGCACCACACGCCCAGCGGGTGGAACCCGAAGGTCCGCTTGTAGGTCGGCGCCGCCTGTTCCTTCTCACTGTGCGCGAGGACGATCGTCGCGTCGACATCGAGCACGACCACCTGCCCCAGGTCGGTCCCGGCGACCTTGCTGGCTGGCACCCCACCGGGGATCAGGGACCAGAGACGTCGACGGACCCGGGCCCTCGCGGTCCCGATCTTCGTCGCCCGTCCCGGTGTGACCTCATCCAGGGTTCGCCACACCGTGGGCGGTGAGGCGACCGGACCGAGCACGCCGCCCTGGTGGCGCAGCACGTCGATGTCGGCGATCGCCTCCCCGCCGTCGGCGAGCATCACCGCCACGTCGACCAGCACCTGGCCGCGGTCGTGGACCGGCACAAACGAGCGGCGGGCCATCGCCCCCGACAGCTCCGCCGTCAGGCCGGTCCGCTCCGCCAGCAGGCGCAGCCCCACACTGCCCGCGTGAGCCACCACGCCGACACCATCAGCACAGACGGACAACCCCGACGACCACGACGTACGCTTCACTTACCGAGTGCTTCCTGACGGGCGACCTGGGACCTTAGACAAGTCCAAGTCTTCCCTGTTCAGGGAGCACTTCGGTGCTTCTACACGCCGATCACACCGCCACCCCGTGAATGATCCGGGCT
>NZ_JBJFZS010000061.1:0-1789 GCF_045032595.1 Ornithinimicrobium jinqii | reverse complement strand
GAACGGTCGACTCGAGCACCTGCGCGGCCTGGCCCTCGGGTTCCGCAACCTCACCCACTACATCGCCCGAGCACTCCTCGAGGCCGGCGGATTCAGGCCCCGACTACACCCTGCATTGTGAAGAGCCTTCAAAGGCAACGCGAACCGAGGCAGAAGTGGGAGGACGGTTGTTCTCAGTCGTGCTTACCGATGGAGCCATCCTCAGCGTGGCGGTAGGCCGACTTTCCTTCGGGATACTTTCTGTTCAGGTCGTCGACGACCTGTACTACCTCTCGAAATAGCACCCCGTTTCCGGCTGGCCGACTGGAATAGAGTAAATACAAGAATACGGGGTGGGGCGCATCTACCTGGGCCCAGGGCCGCCCGTGAATGTCGGCAGCGTGCGCACTGCCTGGGCGTCGTCCGCGACAGGCGCCGGTCGATCCGGTCGTCGATAGGGTGTCCGGTCGTCGCCGTCGCAGTCGCTGGTCCACGCGCTGTGAGCAGCCTGGTGTCGCCCCTTGAGCCTGGGGGGACGGTCGTGTTGAACGAGGCCCGCCCGTGGAGGACGACGACCGCTTGGGGCGCCCGGGCTGAGGGTCAGGACTGAAGCCGACTTTCTCAGCAGCGCGCCGTAATCGGCACACCCCTAGACAGCACATTGAAAGTCTGTCAGGATGCGTTCACCTTGCATCAGCAAGGGTGTCACTGCTTTGGAGGGGACCATGTTCAACCTTACGCTGGCCGAGATTGTGCTGCTGGTGAGTATTGGCCTTGCCATCCTGCTGGTGGTTGCGGCGGCGGTTCGGGTTCTTACGTCGCGCCCGAACGCGCGTCATGGTTCGCCTTCCGCAGCGAGTGGCACGAAAACCGGATCTCCCGGCTGACGAGGCTGGCGAGACAACAGATAGGGGGGAAGGTCAATGACGACCTTGACCAAAACGCTTCGTTACGTCGCCTGCAGCACGGCAGCGCTGGCGATGCTGAGTGCACCAATCGGATTGGCCCACGCCGAGGCACCCAGCGCGCCTGCCTCGTCGAGCACCGTCACCGTCGGCCTTTCGGACGACGACCGAGCAGCCATCATGGCGAAGTTTGACGAGCTGGGCGTGAAGGAGAACGTACGTGCGAGCCTTCTGGCAAAGGTCGAAGCGGGGGTTGTCTTGGATGCCGAGAGCGGGCTCGCAGAGCCGCTCTACGTGACCGACACGAAGAAGGACGGAAAACTCCAGTCGCGGGAGGTGTACGCCGATGGTTCCGTGCTCATGACTGTGGTCGAACTGGAGCCGGCCCGCATAAGCGGCCCCTCTGGTGGGATAAGCCCGCAGGCTGTCTCCGGATGCAAGGTGTTGTCGAATCTGAACGGATGGATTCGTCGAGGTGACTGTCGCGTCGACGTCAGCGCGGCAACCATCGGGTTCGCTTTCCAGGCAAGCTACTCGGTGAAGACCGGCTACGGGCGGGTCGACAGTTACGTCAACCTTCCCAGTTCGTACTACAACTACATGCCGGGCCGTCACTACGAGGACGAGGGGATGTACATGATGCGTTCGCTTAGCAGCGGCTCCTCATACGCCGCCGTTCGCAAGTGGGTGCGCACGAGCGTCGCAGGGGTCACGTCGTACAGGTACCTCGAGATGCGGGTCCTTACGAGTGCGTGGTCGCACGCCTGGACGAGTTAATCGGGCTCTTCACAATCCAGGGTGTAGTTGGGGCCTGAATCCGCCGGCCTCGAGGAGTGCTCGGGCGATGTAGTTGGTGAGGTTCCGGAACCCGAGAGCCAAGCCGCGAAGGTGCTCGAGGCGGCCGT
>NZ_JBJFZS010000060.1:0-1963 GCF_045032595.1 Ornithinimicrobium jinqii | reverse complement strand
ATCGCGGCGGCCACGACCTGGTCTCCGAAGACGCCGGCCCAGGAGCTGAACGGCAGGTTGGACGTCAGGATGAGGGAGGCGTGCTCGTACCGGGATGAGACGAGCTGGAAGAACAGGTTGGCCGCGTCCTGCTCGAAGGGTAGGTAGCCGACCTCGTCGACGATGATCAGGCCGTAGCGGCGCAGCCGGGTCAGCTCGGCGGGAAGCCGGGAGCGGTCGTGGGCCTCGCTCAGGCGGGCGACCCAGTCGGTGGCGGTGGCGAACAGGACCCGGTGTCCTTGCCGGGCGGCGCTGACTCCGAGGGCGGTGGCCAGGTGGGTCTTGCCGGTGCCCGGTGGTCCGAGGAGGACGACGTTGCGGTGCTCGGCCAGGTAGGCCCCGGAGGCCAGGGCCTGGATCGGGGTGCGGGCACCGGGCTGGTGGTCGAAGTCGAAGTCCTCGACCGTCTTGACCGCACCGAAGCCGGCGGCGCGGATGCGCAGCCGGGCGCCGGAGGCGTTGCGGGCGGCGACCTCGCGCTCCAGGACGGCGGCCAGGTAGTCCTCGTGGGTCCACCCGGCGTCGCGGGCGTGGTCGGCGAGCCGCGCGGCGGACTCGGTGATCCGCGGTGCTTTCAGTGCGGCGGCCAGGTGGGTGATCTGCTTGAGCGTCTCGGTCGCGGGAGCGGGCTTGGTGCTCACGATGGGTCCACCTGGTCGGTGTCCAGGCCGAAGGCCCGGTCGTACTCGCCCAGGTCACGCACCAGATCCTCGTCCGGCGACGGTGGTGGGGCAGGGTGCTGGTAGGCGTGCCGCAACCGGGCGGCGGTGGTTACGTGGGCGGGGTCGGTGACGGTCATGCCGCGGGCCCAGCGGCGTGGGTGCTGGGCCACCAGGCGGTCGCCGTGGCGGACCTGGACGGTGTCCAGGTCGGCGGACACGTCGACGCGGGCCCCGATCGACCTCGGGTCCACGGAGTAGTCGGATGTGTCGACGCGCACGTAGTAGTCACGGCCCAGGCGCACGTGGTTGCGCCACCCCAGGTGCAGCAGGGCCGGCGGCAACGCCAGCATCGCGTCCTTGTCCGCGGTGAGGAGGTCGACCGGGCGCGCCTTGGTCGTGCGCACCACCCGGGCGTTGGCGGTGCCCAGCCAGTGGGTGAACTGGTCGTTGAAGTCGGCCGGGGACCCGAAGTGCCGTCCGGGCATGAAGGATGTCTCGAAGAAGCGGTTGCGGCGCTCGACGATGCCCTTGGACTCCGGGTCCCGCGGCGGCAGCAGCACCACCTTGGTGGCCAGGGTCCCGGCGAACACGGCGACCGGCTCGGTCACCTTCCCCCGTCCGATACCGGGTTCGTTGTCCCAGATCAGCCGGCGCGGCACCCGACCGAGCTGTTCCAGCAGCGACCAGGTCCCGAGCAGCAGGTCCGGTGTCTTGCGGGTCGGGATCATCCGGCCGAGCATGAACCGGGAGAACGCGCTGGTCATCACCAGCACCGGCAGCAGGGTGCGGGAGCCGTCCTCGAGCAGGATCTTGCGCGGCGGGAACCACAGGTCGCACTGCGCGACGTCCCCGGCCGCCCAGGTCAGCCGGTCGGCCGGGTCGATCGGGCGGTGGTCCGCCCGCAGCCTGTTCACGTTGTCGCGGAACCAGCGGATCGAGCCGGTCCACCCGACCCGCTCGGCCAGCACCGTCGCGGGCATGTCCGGGGTGTCCGCCAGCAGCTGACGCACCCGTGGCTCGAACGGGGTGAACGACGTCGCTGCCGGCGCCCGTTCGTACCTCGGAGGGTCGCCCGAGGCGATGGCCTTGATGACCGTCGTCCTGCAGATGCCCAACCTCCTGGCGATCCTGGCCTTCGGCACGCCCTCAGCGGCCAGCCTCCTGATCAACGCCCAGTCCTCCATAGTGATCACACTCCAATCGTCGGCAGAGTGTCCACTTTTCGAGCGCCGCTACTGTCTAGTTTTCAAGCGCCGCCGACA
>NZ_JBJFZS010000059.1:0-2195 GCF_045032595.1 Ornithinimicrobium jinqii | reverse complement strand
TTCACTTACCGAGTGCTTCCTGACGGGCGACCTGGGACCTTAGACAAGTCCAAGTCTTCCCTGTTCAGGGAGCACTTCGGTGCTTCTACACGCCGATCACACCGCCACCCCGTGAATGATCCGGGCTAACTCGACTCCCCCCGGGTCCCAGGAACCAGTCCAAGACTCTCCGGTCAGCTTGCCACCGGTCCCGTCAGGGCGGGTGTGTTGCGGGCCTCGTGAATGAGAGCTGCCTCTGCCAACGCGTCGCCTGTTGGGTTCAGCGGCGCCATGCGGACGGCCCGGACGAGCGCATCCGGCAGGTCGGCAGCATCACGCTCTACGTGGGTTCGAAAGACGTGCCACGCTGCCCCAACGGCCACCCCGTTGCCCACCTGCTTGTATGAAGCAGTGTCCCGCTGACCATCGAACGACAGGGCACGTCCGAAGCCCTGCAGTCGTGCGGCCTCGTGGGGGGTAAGGCGGCGGCGCCGAGTGCCGATGACCGACGTTTGCGTGATCGCCACCAGAGCCGGCAGGTAAGTGGGCGCCTTGGCTCTGATCCCGGAAGGTCGGAAGTGCATGACCGTGTCCCACAGGGAAGCGGTGTCCTGCGCCTGCCACTCCAGCTTGCGCCGTGAGGCTGGGAAAGAGTTGAAAGTTGGGTTAGCGCGCTTCCAGCCGCGGATGATGCTGCGGTGCTCGTCGTAGAAGCGTGCGTTCTTGATGAGGATCTGCGACTTCCACCGGGGCATGGCCTCGAGCTCGAACGGGTCCAGACCACGCTCGGGTGCCCAGTCGTCCGCCCACAGCGGGAACCCTGGGAGCCTGATGCCTTTCGCAGCCCACATCCGTCGGACCAGGTCGTCCCACGCATCGACCCAGGACGTCTCGTCGACACTCAGCCGGTACTTCGAGACCTCAGCGATTGTCGAGTCGTCGTCCAGGATCCATTCGGCATCCCAGTGGTGCACGTTCCATCCGTCGACAGGTGCCCGCACGACAGTCGGCGGGACGTTGGTCTCGCTGAGGGCTCTGTCGCGGCCGACGTAGGTACCGAGGATGAAGACCCGGTCCCGGACCTGGGGCGTGCCTCCGAGCGACGGGGGGAGGAGGTGGGGTGAGAACACGGAGGGGGTTGCTGAAACGCGGTAACCGATCTCTCGGAGCGTCTGGATGATGACGTCCCACTCGTGGGTGTGGCGGGGTCCAGTGATGTTGCGCACGTTCTCCAGGAGCACGACAGCGGGCGTGCGGTCCTCGAGGATCCTTGCGATGTTCCAGAAGAGCGTGCCGCGCGCCTCCTCCATGCCTCGCTGGTAACCGGACTTCGAGAACGGCTGACACGGGAAGCCGGCGGCCAGGACATCGTGAGGCGGGACGTCTACCGCTTCCTCGTCAGGCGTTGCCAGCGTGATGTCGGTGTTGACGATCGGCCGCTGGGCCGGTGGAAGGGGCTCGACCCAGTTCCGGACGTAGGTCTGGCGCGCCTCGCGGTCGATCTCGGAGACGTAGACGCACCTACCGCCCGCGTGGTCGAGCATGGCGTGGAACCCACCGATGCCCGCGAAGAGGTCTGCGTACCTGAATGCTGCAGAGCCCTTCGCCATGGCACCAAGCTTAGCTGAGGAGTCAGCTATGTCAAATTCCCGCGCCGATTCGTCGAAGAGTAGCGGCAGGGCGTCGTTCATGAGCCTGGTCCTCTGGTCCGGCGCACGGCCGACCCGATGCGCTGCGAGCGAGTGTCAACCCGTCGTGAGCAGTCCATCAAGAGGGTCTGACAGACCTGTGGATGGGGCGGCGGAAGGCCACTACCTGTGGACGAGGGAGCGATCCGCAGCACGACGTCGTGACACAGTTCGGGGGAAGGCACGACGGGCACGGGAGATCCGGGCTTGGGACGCCCCCAGGTTTGCTCTAGTTCGAATGGCCGAGGCTCTGGTTTCATGCCCCCGAGGCAGGTCTCGCGAGCTCGTCAGAAGTGTGTGCGTCGGATCGGACGGCAGGCGAGGCCGGCGTTGGCACAAGGCCGCACCTGGCTAGACTGACCTCAACCTGGTACGCCTGATCCAACGCGAGGAACCATCATTGTCGGCGGCGCTTGAAAACTAGACAGTAGCGGCGCTCGAAAAGTGGACACTCTGCCGACGATTGGAGTGTGATCACTATGGAGGACTGGGCGTTGATCAGGAGGCTGGCCGCTGAGGGCGTGCCGA
>NZ_JBJFZS010000058.1:0-2671 GCF_045032595.1 Ornithinimicrobium jinqii | reverse complement strand
GCCCTGCTCGCCCAGCGCGCCGACGCCTGCGCCAAGGGACAGACCCGCCGCGCAGCGATCTACGACGACCTCATCACCGGCCTCGACACCACCGAGGCCTCTTGACAACGATCACCCACATAACGCCGAATACAGGACGGTTGGTGAGGGCCGCCCCGTCGGCCGCGCACCCGAGTTCCGAGCGTTCGTCGCCCTCCACCTACGGTGGAGACCGACCTCAGGGTGCCGGGCTACGGCGCCTGTGGACAGCGCGGCACAGTAGGACCGCCGCAAGGTGTTGGCGCCACTTGGTCCCAGGTCCTGCCTGCGGTCAGGCGTCGTCTTGCGCGACTCGACCAACTCGACCAACATGTGCGCGGCCTCTGACATGTGCACGGCCTCTGAGTTCCCGCAAGAGCACCCACTCACGCAGATTCAACGGAGATTCCTACGAGGTTCGACAGGATGGCCCCTGAGGGAGCATACTATCGTGCATGACAGTCCTCCGGTTCAGGTTCGAGAACCACAAGAGCTTCCGTGACGTGGCGGAGCTCTCTCTCATCCACTCACGCTTGAAGACGGTACGGCCCGTGGACGGCACGTGGTTGGACTACACCCACCGGGTGGCGGGCATCTATGGCCCAAACGCTTCCGGGAAGTCATCCGTTCTTGATGCCCTGGACCTAATGTTGGCAGTCGTACGGAACTCAGCGACGCTGTGGCGGAACCGCAAGCGCCTGCCCCATCGACCATTTGCGCTCGACGAGGCGTCTCGAAACCTTGCGTCGTCCTATGCGGTTGACGTGGTCATCGACGACATTCGTTTTGAGTACGGCTTCAGTCTGTTGCAGGATCATATTGAAAGCGAGTGGCTCTACGACTATCCCGTTGGGAGACGGAGGCTACTTTACGAACGCGGCCTTAATGGTGAGGACTTCAAGTTCGGGCGCGCCCTTGTGGGGGGAACGGCAATCCTGGAGAAATTGACGGGCCCCCGCGAACTGATCCTGTCGAGGGGGGCCAACGACGGTCAGCCTATCCTATCGAAGATATACGATGAGTTGACCGAAGGGTTCGAGTTCGCTCGATTCAGCGATGGGAGCCGTGAGCAGCGACTGAATGACATCGTGAAGGGCCTTGCCACTGACACGATCCAGATGAGCGATATCATTCTCCTGCTTCAAGCGGCAGATGTTGGTATAGCGGAAGTGGAGGTGGATGAGGTACAGACGCCGCCGGCGCTTCTGAAGTGGGTGGACGCAGTCCGGAAGGCAACGGTCGAGACCAAGGGAGAGAAGCCCACAGAAAAAGAGCGGTCGGGTCTCGAGGCAATTGACAACGCTGTTGATTTCCAATTCGTCATCGACGAGGTCACGAAGAGGCTCGCCTTTCGTCACACCGGCGAGAACGGGAAATATTACACCTTGACGCCAGAAGACCAGAGCACCGGCACTCTTTCCTGGCTGTCGCTTGCCGTGCCAGCTGTGGAAACCCTTCGAAAAGGTGGAGTCCTACTTATTGATGAGATCGACGCTAGCCTTCACCCCCACTTGGCGCAGATGCTGATCCAGATGTTCAAGGACCCGTCCATCAATGTACGATGTGCCCAGCTGATCTTCACAACGCATGACACCTTCTTCCTCTCTCCGTCGGCCGACGTACGCCTCGACCCAGAGGAGGTTTGGCTGGTCGAAAAAAATGAGACCGGCGTGAGCGAAATCTTCACGCTTAGCGACTTCAGCACCCGACAGGATCAAAACCTGTCGCGACGGTATCTACACGGGCGCTACGGCGCCACCCCGCACTTGGCGCCATCGTTCCTGCAAGGTCTGGTCCCCTTGGTGGAAGCGGAATGAGGCCATCCCGCGATATTGGGCGTAGGCGACGTCCACGCCAGGAACGGCAACGACTTTTAGTGGTCACCGAAGGTGAAGTAACAGAGCCGCAATACGTTCAGGGACTTCTCCAACACTTTCGCCGAAGTGGGGTAACCGTGCGTTCGGCCCTTACCAAAGGGGTCGGCCGCGACCCGGTGAGGGTACTCCAGCATGCTGAGCGTGTGGCGCGGGAGGACCCGGAAGGTTTCGATTCTGTATGGCTATTGGTTGATGTCGATGATCACGCTCATCTTGACGAGTGCCTTAGGGGGGCTGCGAGGGAGGGGTATATGACGGTGGTCTCGAACCCCTGCTTCGAAATCTGGCTACTGTGGCACTTCCAAGACCTCGACTCCCAGCAGTCGCGGACTTGGCTTCGACATCGCCTCCAGTTCCATGGTCAAGACGGGAAGGCGCTGAAAGCAAACTTCCCATACCGGGATTACGCCTCGGCGACTGACCGTGCGTCGGATGCACGTCGTCGAGTGGCGCCTGGACAGAAGGGCGGCGATCCGTCGACGGCAATGCCACATCTAGTGCGCAGCATCTGTGACCGCTGAGGGCCGCTGCGCTCTTTGCGGTACATCCGCTACTGCCGCGCTGAGGACGGCTACGCTCGTCCGATCATGCCGCTGGTCGCTCTCCATTCCAGCTCGATCGGAGGACATCATCCCTTGGTCCCTTAAGGGGCTCTTCACAGATCAGGGTGTAGGGAGGGCTGGCGCGTCGGTACCGGGATGAGTGTCGAGGCCTTCCGATGATGGGAGTTCTCACACAGCCCATCCGGAAGACCTCGACGTGCCTGACGCTACCTT
>NZ_JBJFZS010000057.1:0-2950 GCF_045032595.1 Ornithinimicrobium jinqii | reverse complement strand
GCAGGCACGATGGACCATGCGGTGGAAGCCCGCGCTCAACGCTTTCGCCGTCACCTTCGCCGACCGCATGCCGGCCGCGGAGAACCTCTGAGATGAACACCAGAACCACCGTTCATCGGACAGACCCTACCCGTGCAGCAGTCCCCACCCGAGGATCTGTGTGGTGGGGGTGGGCTTCATTTTGTGATTGAGGATGGGCAGGGCCATCTGACGCTGGGGACCACTTGGACCAATCCTGGCGCCGACCCCGACGATAGTCTCGCTGCCACCGCGGCGCTGGTCTGCGACGACTCGTCGCCACTCAGCGCCGAGCCAAGCGGTGCAGTCAAGCCGGGCTGTGAATTTATTGAAGGGAAAATGGCCGGTGGGTGGATCGCGGGCGGCATGCAAATCCGGGAGTGTGGTACGCGCGGGCCATGGAATGACTGGAATTTGACGCTCTACTACAGATCGGTCCATCCTGTGCTGCCACCCCAAGAGGGCCGGCTCGGACAGGACATCGTCGTGCGGGGCCGCGCCGACGCCTCCGGCGGGGTGGACACCGGCCGTTGCACCGAGCAATCCGTCCGGGAGAACGACGCACAGGCGCAGGCCATGCTCGACGTGGTTGTCGAGGCCATCCGTTCTACCGGACCCGTCTCCGTCGAGATGCTAGGCAACCAGGACGAGGGGGTCGGTTGACTACGGGCCCGTCCGTACACCCGACTACGCCACGGAAACGTCGTCGTAGAGAACTCATTCCGGAGCCATCACGTCGCGCATAGTTAAATATTGACTAGCCCGCGCCAAACCTGCGTTTCGCAATTGGCGGGGAGGTAGCTGTAGGAGCCTTAACGGCTTTTCGCAGATGAGGCGTAGGTGGGGGTGGCGCGTCGGTTCCAGGGCGAGGACTAAGTCTTCCGATGATGGGAGCTCTCAGGCTGCAAAATTGAAAGACCTCGACGTCCCCGGCGCTCCCTCTATCGGCCCTCAGATGGCATCTTCACCGACCTGGAGACCCTCGGCCTGGAGGTCGCCGGCCAACTTCTCAAAGACGGCAACGTGCGGTGCTGGGCTGCCGGGTCGTCCAGCCCGATGCCTGGTGTGGGGTGATGCGACGCGAGGGCGTCCCGCGCGACACGGTCAGATGGGAACTGGCGCACGCGCCGTTCGCGGCGACCCACAGTCCGGCTTGCCCTGATGTTGAACTTGTCGGGCCATGCGCACGCGGTGCTAGCAACCCGGCGAGGAGCGCCATGCAATCGCCCGCTCATCGGCGTGAGGGTGTCTACCGGCCCTCGACGTGGTCGGTCACCAGCCTATTCCGGATGAGGACGCGCTCATCGGCGGTAGCGGCCAAGAGGGAATGGATGTCGGATGGGTGCTGTGGACAACACAACCCCCCGTCAGCCGGGGCCGCGGGGGGTTGCTGTCGTGTGCTCAGGACTTGTGGGCAGCTTCCCACTTCCTGATCAGATCCTGGGGGAGTCGGCCGCGACTGGGGTAGTCGATGCCCTGCTCGTCCAGCCACGCCTTGATGGCCCTGGTCTGGGAGGGGTCTCGGCGGGCGCTGCTGCTCGATCCGGGCTGGCGACGACCACCGACACGACGGCCGGCGTCCACGTACTTCTGGATCGTGTCGGCGAAATCGTCGGCCTCCTTCTGGGAGAGGTCGATCTCGTAGTCCACGCCGAGGAAACCGAACTTGACGGTCTGGCCGTCCTCACCGAGTTCCTTCCCGGACAGGTCCGAGACAAAGATGGTCTGCACCTTCTGCGCCACTATGACTCCTACACGGGTGGGGAAGAACGGATCCGTCCATCCTACGGGGTTATCCGCTCCCATACAGCATGTTTGGTGTCAGTGCCAGGATGCCCCTTGAGTGGTGGTGGCGGGTTGATGGTTGGGCTGCGCCTCATGTCCCTCGTCGCAGACGGGACGCCTTCTGGGTGGCGGTCTCTGTGCGGCTCCGAAGGGTGGCGACGCCCGGTCCGCTCAGGTCGTCGCAGTAGGTGGACCGGCCGGCCATCGCCATGGTGAGATCCAGGGTCGTGCCCCGGACGCAGGGCCCCGCGCCAGCTGCGAAGTGGCTGTCGGTCGCCTCGAGCCGCAGCCCGTGGACGTGTGTCTTGCTGGGGACGGTGAAGTCGCGTCGTACGAAGAAGTCCGCGACCTCCACGGCAGCGTCCGTGGCGGGCGTGGAGGTCAGGCCCAGTGGTTGCCTGATGTCCTGCCCATGCACGAGCACCTCTCCCAACCACGCAGGGGTGTGGCCGGACGCCGCTGTCGTGCTGGTGACCACCCGTCTGTAGCGGTCCAGGGTCTCACCGGGGGTGTCGCCCAGCTGCTCGGTCAGTCGGCGTTGGTTGTGCAGGTCGAAGTCGAACCGGGCTCCGATGACGCTGGTCATCCATCGGAGCCTGCCCGTGCTGGCGGCGGCCGTCAGGTGAGCGACGACGTCACGCACGGTCCACGCCCCGCACAGCGTCGGGCGTTGCCATTGCCCCTCGTCCAGGGCGGCCAGGTCCTCGGCCAGCCGGACACGTTCGCGGTGGATGGCCGCCCACAGGGCGCTTCGGGACATGGACACGGGGCTGTTCCTCCAGGAGCGCGCGGCAATGATTTCAGGAGAGTGGACCGGCGCGGGTCGTCGAACTCATCGATGATCCCGGCGCACGCCAGATACTTGCACGGGCAACGCCCCAGACGCTTCATCATCGATGCGGCAGACATCCCAGGTTCTGGTTGTGTCAAGCGGCGGTGTTGAAGTGGTGCTGCCAGGCGGTGTTCTCGTCGTAGAGGGTGCGTTGGCGAAGGCAGCCGTGGAGGATGCCGACCCAGCGATTTGCGAGCTGGCGCAGTGCGGCTTGGTGGCCGATCTTGCGGGCGCGGAGAGCCTTGTAGTAGGCGCGCGCGCCGGGTGAGCCACGAAGGGAGCAGAACGCCCACTGCTGCAGGGCGTCGCCGAGGC
>NZ_JBJFZS010000056.1:0-3016 GCF_045032595.1 Ornithinimicrobium jinqii | reverse complement strand
CCGACTTCTATCGGATCGGCCTCGTCGAGTACACCCAGCGGCTGCACTCGGACCTTCCGGTGACCGGCACGAAGTTGCGCGGGTACGTTCAGGTGGACGCGGACGGTACCCCGGTGGGTGAGCCGAGCTATCTGGGTCCGGCCATCGTGGCGCAGAAGGACCGGCCGGTCCGGATCGAGTTCCACAACCTGCTGCCGACCGGCGCGGGGGGCAACTTGTTCCTGCCGGTGGACAGCACGGTGATGGGCGCGGGGATGACGCCTGAGGGTCACGAGATGATGGAGGCCATGCCCGGCATGGTCGACCCGCAGGTCCCCATGTGCAACGACCCGGCGACGAAGCCTGGTCTGGTGGTCAGCGGGGACTGCTACTCGGACAACCGGGCGATCATCCACCTGCACGGCGGGATCACTCCGTGGATCTCCGACGGGACGCCGCACCAGTGGATCACGCCGGCGGACGAGGACACCCCGTTCCCCGAGGGTGTGAGCGTGAAGAACGTGCCGGACATGGATCCGGCGGCTGAGGACCCGAGGGACGGTGTGCAGACGTTCTACTACACCAACGCCCAGAGCGCGCGGCTGATGTTCTACCACGACCACTCGTGGGGCATCACGCGCCTCAACGTGTACGCCGGCTCGGCCGCGCCGTACATCATCCAGGACGAGACCGAGCAGGCCCTGGTGAGCGCCGGGACCATCCCGGACGCGGCATCGACGATCCCGCTCGTGTTCCAGGACAAGACCTTCGTGCCCGGCCCGGACCAGCTCGCCCTCCAGGACGAGACGTGGGACACGACGGCCTGGGGCGGTGAGGGTAACCTCTGGCTGCCGCACGTGTACTCCCCGGCGCAGAATCCCGGAGACGTCTCCGGTGTCAACGCGTACGGCCGCTGGGCCTACGGGCCGTGGTTCTGGCCGCCGACGAGCAGCGTGGAGTACGGCCCGACCGACAACCCGTACTTCGACCCCGCCTGCGACCCTGAGGTGGGTTGGTGCGAGCCGCCGCTGATGCCGGGTGTGCCGTACAACTCGATGGGCATGGAGGCGTTCATGGACACCCCCATGGTCAACGGAGCGGCCTACCCCTACGTTGAGCTGGACCCGAAGGCCTACCGGTTCCGGATCCTCAACGCGGCCAACGACCGGTTCTTCAACCTCTCGTTGTACCAGGCGGTCGATGCCGACGGTGCGCTGTGCGACGGCACCACGACACCGGTGGCGGAGAGCACGGGAGTGGCGTGCACCGAGGTGGCGCTCAACCCGGACGAGGTCGCGGCAGCGCTGGAGGACCCGACGGTCTTCCCGACGCCGGTCACCGGCACCGAGGGCCCGGACTGGGTCGTCATGGGTACCGAGGGCGGCTTCCTGCCGGCCCCGGTCGAGGTCCCGGCGCACCCGACGACCTGGGTCAACGACCCGACCGTGTTCAACGCCGGCAACGTCGACCAGCACTCGCTGCTGGTGGCGCCGGCCGAGCGCTTCGACGTGGTCGTGGACCTGTCCGCGTACGCGGGCCAGACGCTGATCGTCTACAACGACGCCCCGGCGGCCTTCCCGGCACGCGACCCGCGCTACGACTACTACACGGGCAACGGCGACTACCGCGGGTCCGGTGGCGCGTCGGCGACCCTGGCGGGGTACGGGCCCAACACCCGCACCGTCATGCAGATCAAGGTCGCGGACGCCGCCCCGGCCCCCGCGTTCGACCTCACGGCGCTCAACGCCGCGTTCGAGGGCGGCGACGGGACGGGTGTGTTCGAGTCCGGGCAGAAGCCGATCATCGTGGGTCAGGGCGAGTACAACAGCGCCTACGGCACGACGTTCCCGACGAACGGTCCGGTCAACGGCACGGTCCAGATCTACGACACGTCGCTGACGTTCAACCGGCTCGTCGACCCCGACGCGGCGACCGCACCCGGTGCCCCGTTCACCACCTCGACCGCAGCACAGCGGCTGACGACCGATCTCAAGCCCAAGATGATCCAGGACGAGATGGGTGAGGCGTTCGAGAACGAGTACGGGCGGATGAGCGGGTTCCTGGGGGTGGAGACGCCGAACGCCCAGGCAGGCCTGCAGAACATGATCCTGTACGGCTTCTCGATGCCACCCACCGAGGTGCTCGACGGCATCGAGCTGCCGCCGGGCATGGAGGCCACGCCGATCTCCTCGGCGGCGGACGGCACGCAGATCTGGAAGTTCACCCACAACGGGGTCGACACGCACCCCATCCACTTCCACCTCTACGACGTGCAGCTGCTCAACCGGGTGGGCTGGGACGGCATCATCCGCAAGCCCGATCCCACCGAGCTCGGCTGGAAGGACACCGTGCGGATCAGCCCGCTGGAGGACACGATCGTCGCGGTGCGACCGATCATCCCGCCGATCCCCCAGGACTGGGGCGGACTGCCGAACAGTGTCCGGCTGCTCGACCCGTCCATGCCGGCGGGGGCCTACATCGCCAACACGACACAGCAGGAGGCGATGAACCTGCCCCTGATGGCCTTCAACCCCGACGGTGAGCCGATCGACGTGGTCAACCACTACGTCAACTTCGGCTGGGAGTACGTGCTCCACTGCCACATCCTCAGCCACGAGGAGATGGACATGATGCGATCCCAGGCCGTGGCGGTGAACCCGTCGGCGCCGACCGATATCTTGTTCGTGCCGTCCGGCAGCGGCAGGAACCGGATCAACACGGTGACCTGGCGGGACAACTCGAAGAACGAGACCGCCTTCGTCGTCGAACGGCGCGTCGCGGGCTCCACGGGTCCGTGGTCGCAGATCGCCATGGTCCAGACCGAGGACCGGGTCAACCTGACCAGTCTGTCCACGGCGACCACCGAGACCGGCGCGGCCACCGGTCCGGCCGAGTACGTCGACCCGATCGGCAGCACGAACACCCTGTACGAGTACCAGGTGTACGCGATCAACACGGTCGGAGACACCTGGGACTACTCGGACCCGGCGTTCAACAACCTCCCCCCAGGAGGTGGCTTCCCGACGATCACGGTCGA
>NZ_JBJFZS010000055.1:0-3072 GCF_045032595.1 Ornithinimicrobium jinqii | reverse complement strand
GGACCCCGGAGAACCGCAGACCGGCAGCGCCAGCCGGCGCTACCCCACGCCCACGCGCCGAATCCGGACGAGAACGACGATCACGCCCACGCCGAGCGCACCAGCCCCACCTCATGAAAGACCGGGGCTAGTGGCGTGGTGGGCTGTGCGGCCACGATGGTTCTCCCTCGTCGTCCGGTCAGAGGTAGCCCAGGGGCTGCTTTAGCAGCTCCCCGACCTTCTCTGCCGTGTGCTGGTCGATGTTTTGGTACTCCAGGTAGCGCTTGCCGAACGTGTTGTGGGGACCTTCAACGGGTCGTGGGAGAAAGCCGGTTCGGAGCACGAGAGAACGGGCGAGCAACGGCGTCAGCGAAGCGTCTCGAGACACCAGCAACGTAGACCGCGACATGTTCCGGTGCAGTAGAGGCCGGCTCACGGCTCCCTCGTAGGCAGCGTTCTGGAGAAGCAGGTAAGGCCCGAGCCTTCGGTCGACCTGGATGAGCGGCGCGTTGGGCCCCTCTCGCCAGGCGAACACAGGCTCACGACGCGTCGTAAAGCGGTACAAACCTCGAGGAAGCACGGACTGAGTTGGTTCCCAGTCTGACCGGGCACGCTCACGTACCATCGCCTGCTTGGAGGGCGGAACCTCGAATCGCTGCCCGATCTCTAGCCGCCCGTCGATGCCCGGCAGCATGTTCAGAAGGCTATCTCCCGAGGCATAGGTGGTACTGACACTCATGGCAGCCAGGCCCGACACGACTTCAGCCGTGTGTCGGGGATCCCACTCGAGGTAGATGGCAACCGGGCCTACCTGTTGGCCGTTCGGCCCAATCTGGGTGCGGTTGTGCACGACCATGTGAGCCAGAGCCGACTCCACAGCGGGGTCAGCCGACTCGCCCGTTGTGAGTGTCTTGAGCAAGGCTCCGGGCCGTGCTCCGCACAGGAGCGCGAGACCGCCACCCCGACGTAATACGTTTGCTACGGGGGGGCCCGTTCCCACCCTGGAGTGTCCATAGTCCACCTCGACGTGTCCCAAGTTCTGGAGGTGGAACAGGGCCAGCCGCCAGTCGCTGCCGTCGCCGTCGCCCCGGCGCGGTGCAAGCCAGCCCCAGGTCTCACGGATCCGGTCGGTGGACGTCGTGCCACTTTCGAGCTCGGAGAGCCACCGTAGGAGGTCGTCGAGGGCGTTTCCTCCGGCACTGTCTACTGCAAGGAGGTGGTGAGCCCCGGTCGCGGTGTGTTTTCCACTTGAGATCGGTGGGTGCTGCCCGGCGTACCGGGTGATCGCGGCGGTTAGGGCCTGGCTGCGGCGCCGCTCCGCGCTGTGAGGAATGCCGCGCCATGCGGTGAGGAGTTGGTACGCGAGGTCAGGACGCTCACGGTTCGGCGCGATCCCCGGTGGAGTCTGCAAGCCAGGTACCACCTCGACGGCGTCTACCCTGCCGGAGCGCAGATTTCGGAGCAGCACAAAGGCGGGAGTATCGTCCAGTCCGCGTACCACCGCAGGGATCTCCACAGCTACAGGTCGCAGATCTGCCTCCACTAACCACTGCGGTGCCCCCTCTACGACCTCGAGGATTCGACCACTCTCGGTCAGCACCAGGAGCTCCAGACCGGGCATGACCCTTAGCAGCGGCACCGGGAGCGGATCAACGCCCTGAACTAGCGCGCCCCTGACGGCCACCGCCCCCTGCTCCAGAGGTTGAGCGGTCGACGCGAATACCGTCGTCTTGTGCGCGGTGAAGTCCAGCTGGTGCCCCAGCTCCGAAGCGACGGGGAAGCTCCGGAAGCCGTCCTGAAGTGTGAACGACAGTCGCTCTTCGCCGGTCGCAACCAGATGCTCTCCGGTCTTCAGGCGTGTCTGGGGCAGCTCGACCACCCAGTCCTGCGGGGAGGAGTCGGTGTACGGCTTGCCGTCAAGGCGAATGTCCGTGTGCTGCACGCCGTCCTGCAGAAGGACGTCCGGGGCTCCACCGGTGAGGTACGCGCCCTGCGCTACCCGCAGCCCACCGTGTAGTCGCGATTGTGGCGGGGCCGTGGGGGTTGCTGTGCCCAGCACCCCGGCGTACCGACCGTTCACGGGCCCTGAGAACACGACCGGCGCAAGCCAAGACCAGCCGGCGACGGGTCCGGACCGGACTGCCGATCCCTGTGCCCCTGAGGCGTCCAGGGCCTCTCGTACGTTCGTCACTTCAGCGTTTGGTACAAGGAGGGAGTAACGCATCCCGATGGTTGGCACGCGCTCCTGCAGCAGCCCGCCGGCCTCCACTGACTCGGTCATGAGGTACAGCGGTTCGCCACCACCGCGCAGTACCAGACCGTCAGCCAACCTGATGGACTCACCAATGCTGAGCACTTGATCTGAGGGTCTCTCCACGGGCACAGTCACCAACCCGGTGGTCCGCTCGAGGACCATCGTTTCGTCTGCCACCTGGATGGTGACGCCCATAAGGTCGGCCGAAGGGTTCAGCGCCAGCGAAAAGGCTGCCCCCCACTCGTCGTACACGAGGAGGCCACGTGGCCGTCGCTCGCCACCGGCGCGGGCCACCTGACCCGTCCACGAATTGAGCTCTGACTCGAGCAGATCGGCCAGCACGTCGCGCGCAGCCTCGTCAGTGACCCTGGAGAGCAGAGGCCCGCCCTCCCTGCGGTGGAAGCCCAGCCAGGAGAGGAAGTCTTGGAGTAGCCGCACTCTCGGGATGTCGTCGCCTGGCCGGACTCCTCGATCCTCGAACCAGTCCTGCACCAGTAACCGGTCCTGCTGACGAAACAGACCTTGGCTGCGTGCCCAGCCCTGGTGCGTCCAATGGGGGTGGCTCCGGGCGGTGGGAGCGCCGTACCGTCGCCCTCCCTGCTGCAGCCACCGATTCCAGGATTGCCATAAGAAGGGCACGTGCTCGGCATAGTTTGGTGGGGCGGTAGGCAGCGCCTCACGACCGAGCAGATCGTTCTGCCGGCGGTAAACGGGCTCTTCACAGATCAGGGTGTAGGGAGGGCTGGCGCGTCGGTACCGGGATGAGTGTCGAGGCCTTCCGATGATGGGAGTTCTCACACAGCCCATCCGGAAGACCTCGACGTGCCTGACGCTACCTT
>NZ_JBJFZS010000054.1:0-3630 GCF_045032595.1 Ornithinimicrobium jinqii | reverse complement strand
GCGAGACCAACTTCTTCACTTCCTTCGGCATCGAGCTCATGCTCGAGATCTTCTCGGTCATCTCATGACCTTCCCCGCCAGCTGTGCCGGCGTGTCAGACCAGAAACACCGTTTGGCGGACAGTCCCCACGGGTAGGTGACAGGTTGGGTCAGGCCGCCTGAGGGGCGGCTGTGGCCATGGTGGCCTCGTACTCGATGGGCGTCAACCGGCCGAGTCGGTCCTGGCGCCGGCGCCGGTGGTAGGTCCGCTCGAGCCAGGTGACGATGTGGATGCGAAGGTCCTGCCGGGTGGTCCACCGGCGGCGGTCAGGACGTTCTTCTGCAAGAGGGCGAAGAAGGACTCCATGGCGGCGTTGTCGGCGCTTTATCCGGCTAATCGACGGCTGAGTCGGGGCGCGGTAAGGCGGGTTGTGCTGTTGGTCACGCGGGGGTCCGGCGTGTCGCTGCCTGCTCGATGTGGGTGGTGAGCCGACTGATCAGCCGTAGGTGCCGTTCGGTCTCGGCGTCCCAGCCTCGGTCGGTGGCGTCCTGGGCGAGAGCAACAGCGTCGTCGCGTTGGGCGGTCAGGACGGGGATGTGTTCGATGGTGGTCCGGTAGGCGGGGCAGTGCTCGCACAGGTTGGCGTAGGCGCAGGGTCCTTGCGCCGGGGCGCGCAGGCAGTAGCCGCCGGCGAGGGCGGTCTTGATGGTCGCTGTGGTGCGCCAGTCGTCGTCCTGGCCCGGGTCGCGGGTGTCGCGCTCGGAGATGGGCAGCGGACCGAGGCGGGACTTGGCCAGGGTGAGGGCGCGTTCGTACTCGGCGCGGATGGTGGTGTCGAAGAGGCGGGCGTAGCGCAGGCTCATCTCGGCGCTGACGTGGCCGAGGATGACCATGAGTGCCTGCAGGGAGACGCCGGCGTTGACCAGGGCGGTGGCGTAGGTGTGCCGCAGCTGGTGGGGGGTGATGTGTCCGAGGCCGGCGGAGGCGGCGGCCCGGTCGAGCTCGGTCCGCAACCGGTTCTGGCTGAGCCGGTGGCCGTGGGCGGTGAACAGGAAGTCCGCGGGGCGTCCGGTGCGCGGGTGCGGGATCGGGCGGCCGGGGCTGCGGGTGGTGCTGATGCGGTCGATCAGGGTGAGGGTCTCGGTGTCGATCGGGACCATCCGCTCGGTGTCCATCTTGCCGAGGGGGACCTTGAGCCAGGAGCCGGCGCCGGGGACGTCGATGACGGTGTCGAGCTCGAGGTCGAGCAGTTCGCCGATGCGCAGTCCGCAGGCGCGTTGCAGCAGGAGGGCGTCGGCGGCCAGCCGGTTGGGTGAGTCGGTGAGTGCCTGGGTCAGGGCCTGGTCGGCGGCCGGCGGGAGGAACCGGGGCAGGGGCTGGGGCAGGCGCGGGTTGTCGGAGGCGTAGAACAGCTTGCGGGCGGGTGCCTCGGGCCAGTCCCACTCGGTGATGTCGGAGCAGAAGTTGGCCACCGCCAGGATCCGGCGGGCTTGCTCGGGCACGGACAGGACACCGCCGGACTTGGTGTTCTCCGCCCGGGTGAGCGCGACCAGCCACGGTTCGACGTGCGTGACCCGGTCCAGGCCCGCCGGGGTGAGGTCCGGGTCGAGGGTGGTCATGAAGGTGCCGAAGTGGGCGAGCCTGGTCGCCAGGGAGGAGACGGTGGCCGGTTTGCAGGTCACCGACTTGCGGTCCAGGTAGCGCACCAGGATCGAGTGCATAGGCTCGGGCACGCCGCCCAGGCGTCGGGCGAACGGCCAACGCTGCTCCCACGAGGGAGGCGGCGTGGGGAGCACGCCGTGGTGGAACAGCACGGTCCGGGTCGCGGTGGCGCAGGCACGGTAGTGCTTCCAGGTGCGTCCGCTCGTCTCCTGTCGTGCCTGGCCGGCGGCGGCCAGGGCGTCGAAGTCGTCATGGGTGACCTGGCTCAGTCGTTTTCCGGTGGCGAACAGGACCCGGGCCATGACTTGGGAGGCCATGCCTGAGGCGACCCGTTCGGAGTAGCCGACGGCTCGGGCGGCGGTGATGAACTCCTGGACGTCCTCGCCGATCACGGTGCTGGGCAGGTCGCGCCACAGGGACGAGAACTTGCGGTGCACCAGGTACTCCAACGAGGGGTGCAGGCGTCCGGTGACGAGCAGGAAGGTGATGAACGGGCGGGTGGCGGTGCTCGCGGACAGCTGCACTCTCAGCGGTTCGGCCGCCCAGTCCTGCACGTGGGGCCAGCGTCTGAGGAAGGCTTTCGCTGCGCTGGTGAATGCGCTGTTCCCGCGGCCGGTGAGCCCTTGGTGGGCGTGGTAGGCGGCCAGCACCTCCTGTGGTGCTTCGGCACCGTCGTGCTGCTCAGGCGCTGGTGTGGCGTTGCCGGGTGCGGGCAGCATCGTAGGCGGCTTTCACGTGGGTCGGGGCGAGGTGGATGTACCGGGCGGTGGTGTCGACGTGGGCGTGTCCGAGCAGGGACTGCATGACGGCCAGGTCGACCCCGGCCTCGGCCAGTGCGGTGCCGAACGTGTGCCGCAGCGCGTGCGGTGCGCCGGCGCCGGCGCCGCTGCGGGCACGGTGGTAGCGGAAGATGGTGCGCAACCCGGCCGGGGTCAGCGGTTGCCCGCGGGTAGGACCCTTGGCCACCACGAACAGCGACGGGCTGGGCGTGTCCGGGCGCTCGGTGAGCAGGTAGGCGTTGATCGCCGCGGCGAGGTCCTCATCCAGCGGGACCCGGCGGTCCTTGCCGCCCTTGCCGTGCACCAGCAACCACCGGCCGCCGATGTCGACGTCGGTCACACCCAGGGCGAGGACCTCGCACGAGCGCAGCCCGCAGTACAGCATCAGCCCCGCGATCGCCAGGTCCCGTCGACTGCGCAGGCTGGTCAGCAGCGCCCTGGTCTCTGTCGGGGTCAAGGCCCGAGGCAGTCGTCGCGGGGTCCGCAACCGCAGCCGGGACCGCGGCGCGGGTCGACGCTTGGTGTGGGCCAGCAGCCCGGAGCGTTCCCCCTGCGCGAACCAGGTCGAGGGCCGTCCCTTGGGCACCGGAGAGACCCGGTCGGGGTCACGCATCGCCAGGTACTCATACATCCCCGCGACGGCGGCCAGGCGCAGGTTCACCGAGGCCGGGGCGAGGCGGTCGGTGCGGCGCCCGGCCAGGTCGACCACGTTCGGTCCGCCACGACCGGCCACGACCTGCTGCCGGCAGGCGGACAAGAACGACAGCAGGTCATCAGTGCTCACGGCCTCGACGTCCTTGCCCGTGCCGTGCGCCCAGCGGCAGAACGCCACCAGCCCGAAGCCGTACGTGCGCACGGTGCGAGGCGAGTAGTTCCGGTCAGTCAGGTATCCCAGGTACGCGTTGGGGACGGCGACGAGCTCAGGTCGGGCAGGACAGGTCAGCTCCCAGCGCTGATCGACCTGGCGAAGACTGACAGCACCGGCGTCGGTGTCCATGCCACATGCCTACGCCTTCGCACCGCTCGAAGCGAGGACCTCCACTGCGGCGTGGGCCACCTCCCGAACGCCCATCAAGGAGCGATTGGCCGGTTAACAGGCACGTGCCGACCTGTCCCATGGATCCGACCAGGTGGTGGCGTCGCAGCGCGGCGAGGTACTTCCGCGACCGGAACTGACTGCCGCGGTCGGAGTGGACGATGCATCCGGCG
>NZ_JBJFZS010000053.1:0-4142 GCF_045032595.1 Ornithinimicrobium jinqii | reverse complement strand
TCATCGTGATGCTCCGTTCGAGAGTGCTGTGGAAGGTTCACTCGAAGGATCACGCGGTGACCGCGCCTACATCAGCAGGACACGCTCACCACCGTGGTCGTCGTACACCACTCTGGTGGACTCCACTCCATCATCTGCATGTCGCTCCGTTCTTGCTTCGTGGTTGTCGTGTTCCTGGTGACCTGAGCACAATCGCTGTCAGCGCCTGACCGGGTCCGGCGCCAGATGACCGCTGCCACCGCCGCCGCGGTGAGGGGGACCGTAGGGGCGACGATGGGGTCCATCCAGTGGTGCTTGACGTCCGCGCGCGCCGACCCCGCACGGGTATGCGGTCCCGCAGCTCCTCGCTCGAGCGGCTTGCAGGTGCTCCAGCAGCCGCAACCACTGCCGTTTCACCGTGCACTGGTTCATCCGCAGCGTCGGGCCCTTGTTCATGGCGTCACCGAGCTTCACGGCGCTGAACATCGGCCTGTAGGCGTCGGTGAGGCGGTCCGCCCCCGGGTGGTCGGTCACCCTCTTCAGGTGCACCACGATGTCGTCGTGCTCGGCGAAGTGGTAGGTCTCCGCGAACGTGCTCGCCGCCTCCAGCCGGTACTCCCGGTGGTCCACCACGATCACCCACCCGGCACCCATCAGCCACGCCGAGCGTCCGGCATACAGCCCGACCGGGCCGGCACCGACGACGGGCACGGTGTCGCCCTCGGCGATGTCGGCGAGCTGGGCGCAAGAGAGGCACGACCCGCAGTCACGTTGAACGGCACCATGACGCGGTCCCCCACCTGCAGCCGCTCCACCGAGGCACCCACCTCGTGGACCACGCCGATGAACTCGTGACCGAACGTCGTGCCGACCCGCGTGTCCGGCATCAGACCGTGGTAAAGGTGCAGGTCAGAGACGCAGATCGCGGCCGGCTTGCACCGTCCGATCGCGTCGTTGGGTGCTCGATCGCCGGCACGCCCTTCTCCTGCACGCGAGCCCGGTACGGGCCGCGGTAGACCATCGCACGCATGAGCGACTCCTCTTCTGCTGTCAGGCCGTCGCCGGCATGGGGACTTCTCGGCGGAGCGGGTGCTGCAGGTAGGCAGTCGCGCCGGTGACCTGTCGGAACCGACCCGAGCTCGCGGTGATGACGTCCTCGACGTCGGTCGGTGCCCCGTCGTAGGGGTGGGATGCGTGCACCCGGGGCATGACCAGCCGCCAGTCTCGAGCCGTCATCGCGAAGGAGTCGCACCACCGGCGTCCGGGGACCGTGGTCGGACCAGGGGTGTGCGCACGGTCGCCGAGGAACGCGTCCAGGTCTCCAGCGACGGGATAACCCACTGATGGCGCCGGGGCAAGCCCGTCCACGACGCTGTGCCACAACGTGGGTGTGGACGACTGGCCGCATGTTGCCGCTTGTGCGAGGACCTGCAGGAGCCGGCGGCTGGGGATGCAGCTGACAGACAGGAAGATGAGGACGTCTGCACCACCCTCCAGGGCAGCGCGCCCGGCGGCGTGCAGGCCGGGCAGGAACGCGTCCCGGCTCGGGGGCACCGGCAGGACGGGCACCACCGTGGTCCACCGGTCCGAGGCGATGGGCAACCGGCCGCGGGTGAGCGCTCGGTCACGGATCGAGGTCACGACGTGGACGTCCGGAGGCCAGGTGCTGACGGCCAGTCCGTCGACGTGGGAGAGCAGATGGTCGTGCTCACCGCTGACCATGGTGAGCACCGCGATACGGGGGCGGCCCGTCCGAGCCGTGTCGTGACAGATCATGACGCACTTCCAACGATGTTGGTGGCGCCCCGATCTGCTAGAAGCTGTGCTCAGCATGGCCGAGAACAGGCGCTGGCGCAACACCCCTTGCACGGCCGTCGGAACCCCGGTCGTGGCTCGACCCGGTCAGGACTTCGGCACGGTCCGAGTGGTGACCAGCTCGCTGGCGACCCGGAGGAGCTTGATGTTCTGGTGGGACGAGACCCGGACCAGCACCTCGAAGGCGCGGTCGGCAGAGAGGTCGAAGCGCTCCATCAAGATTCCTTGCGCCTGGCCGATGACGGTGCGGGTCGTCACCGCCACATGCAGGTGCTCGTCGTTCAGCTCGGCCGCGACCGCGACGGCGACCTGGGCTGCCAGGGCGAGGGCGTTGTCGATGGCGTCCTGGTCGAACGCGTCACCGGTGCGTGAGAACAGGTCGAGTGCGCCAAGCGTGTCCCTGGTCGTGAACAACCGGTAGCTCAGGACGCTGCGCACGCCGATCTCATGGATGCGCGGGCCCCACCTCGGCCAGCGCTCGTCGCTGCTCAGGTCCGGGGCGTACACCGTCTCGTGGTGGCGCAGCGCGTCCACGGCGGGGCCTTCGGCGAGCTCGTGCTGGAGGGCGTGCATCACGAGCACTGCCTCGTCGCTGGCGGCACGGGTATGGACGCCGCGGGAGTCGGCGATCGAGACACCAGCCAGGTCGCAACCCTCGATGATGCTGGTCGCTGCGGTCACGGCCATCTCCAGGGTCCGCTGGGTGCCCGTCTCGTTCTGCAAGGACCGTGCCACAGCAGACAGCTCCTCGAGGAACTGCTCCGCGCTGCTCATGCTTCAGATCGTCTCATCCGTGCCAGCTCGGCCGGCCACCGCAACGCGCCACTCACTCGTCTGCCGCTCTACCGGGTGAGGCGAGCAGGTAGGGCGTACCGTCAACAGCAGGCGGACGTTTGGGGGCCCCCGGAAGGTCCGCCCAGGCCTGCTGAGTCCGGAAGAGGGCTCGGCAGGCCGCCCTATCGGGAGCATCCGTCGAACGCATCCGCCTGGCCCGCTCGACGCACGCACGATCACTCCGTGAACTGCGTGGCGCCAGCGCTATCTCGTTTGGATCACACCCCTGAGGGTGAGTTATTTGGTCTGGACCCAGCAAGTATTGACGTACCGTTGTTCGTGCAGGAAAGCCTCGCGGGAATGCGGGTCTGCAACCGATACCAAAAAACCGTTCCCTGTGCCGCACCCTGTTGCGCGCCCACCCACGCGAGCACCACATCCCCGACTTCACGAAGGAATCCCCCATGTCGAACACCACCGAGCACGACACCACCAACCGCGTCGCTGCCCGTCTGGGCACCGAGACCAAGCCCTCCACGAAGACCACCGAGTTCTTCGTCTACCTGGCCGCCGTCGCCGCCATCGTCATCACGGCCTTCGTCGTCGGGGACAACGGCACCGACGGTGGCGGGGAGGGCGACCCCTTCGGCGCCGAGCAGGCGATGCGCTACATCACCTTCCTCACCATCGGCTACATGATCGCCCGCGGCCTGGCGAAGTCCGGCAGCCGCGAGAGCCACGTCGCCCGCGACCACAGCTGAGTCACGACTACTCAGCGCTGAACGCCACAGGCCGCTGAGCGACGCTCCAGGGCCGGCCGACGCACCAGCGTCGGTCGGCCTTCGTCGTCCGACGACGGAGGCCGAGGCAATGTGTCCGCGAGGCTCGGCGCACGGAAGTAGCGCGCGCTGCCGTTCGGTGCAACCGGTGGGCGTCAAACCGTTTGTCGTCGTCCACGAGACCAAGAGTCCGGAGCACGCATGGGCGCCCCCCCACCCAAGAACGCCAGCAAGGCTCTCCGCCGATCTGAGGGGTTCTGATGCCCACTGCAGAGAGAAGTGCGGCCGGGGAGCAGGAGCCGATCCGCGGACGAAGACAGGGATCAACCTGGACCGCCGCACGGTGCTCTCCGGGTTCCTGTTCGGGTGCGGGATCGCGGCGTCGATGGTCGACCTGTTCATCTTCCACCTCGGCCTGCAGTGGCACCACTTCTACGATCTGTCGACCACGCGGGTGGCACTGACCGCTGATGGCTTCTTCCACGCCTTCGGGTGGTTCATCACGATCTGGGGGCTGTTCCTGCTGGCCGACGTACGCCGAGGTGCCGAGGTGCCGGCGGCCCGATGGGGCGGGGCTGTGGTGGCCGGGGTCGGGTTCTTCCAACTCTTCGACGGGCTGGTGTTCCACAAGGTCCTGCGGATCCACCAGATCCGCTACGCCGTGAACCGGCTCTTCACAGATGAGGGTGTAGAGAGCGCTGGCGCGTCGGTCCGGGGGTAGGTGTCGAGGTCTTCCGAAGATGGAGGTTCCTACGCCAGCCATCCGAAAGACCTCGACGTGCCCGACGCTACCTT
>NZ_JBJFZS010000052.1:0-5536 GCF_045032595.1 Ornithinimicrobium jinqii | reverse complement strand
AGTCCGGCGGTGTCCTACTCTCCCACACCGTCACCAGTGCAGTACCATCGGCGCTGTCAGGCTTAGCTTCCGGGTTCGGAATGTGACCGGGCGTTTCCCTGACGCTATGACCGCCGTAACGCTGTCGAGTTCGTGAACGTGCACCTGGGACACCCCCGGGTGGGGGGTGTGGCGGCGTTCGTATCTCGAGAGACCGTACAGTGGACGCGTAACATCTTTGTTGTTAAGTTGTCGGCTTATTAGTACCGGTCAGCTCCGCACATTACTGTGCTTCCACGTCCGGCCTATCAACCCAGTAGTCTAGCTGGGAGCCTCTCACCCCTTGCGGGGTCTGGAAACCTCATCTCGGAGTGTGCTTCCCGCTTAGATGCTTTCAGCGGTTATCACGTCCGAACGTAGCTAATCAGCGGTGCCCTTGGCAGGACAACTGACACACCAGTGGTTCGTCCATCCCGGTCCTCTCGTACTAGGGACAGCTCTCCTCAAGTTTCCTACGCGCGCAGCGGATAGGGACCGAACTGTCTCACGACGTTCTAAACCCAGCTCGCGTACCGCTTTAATGGGCGAACAGCCCAACCCTTGGGACCGACTCCAGCCCCAGGATGCGACGAGCCGACATCGAGGTGCCAAACCATGCCGTCGATATGAGCTCTTGGGCAGGATCAGCCTGTTATCCCCGGGGTACCTTTTATCCGTTGAGCGACGGCGCTTCCACAAGCCACCGTCGGGTCACTAGTCCCGACTTTCGTCTCTGCTCGACATGTCTGTCTCACAGTCAAGCTCCCTTGTGCACTTACACTCGATACCTGATTGCCAACCAGGCTGAGGGAACCTTTGGGCGCCTCCGTTACTCTTTAGGAGGCAACCGCCCCAGTTAAACTACCCATCAGGCACTGTCCCTGATCCGGATCACGGACCGAAGTTAGATGTCCAGAACGACCAGAGTGGTATTTCAACGATGACTCCACAGACACTGGCGTGCCCGCTTCACAGTCTCCCACCTATCCTACACAAGTCGTACCGAACACCAATACCAAACTATAGTAAAGGTCCCGGGGTCTTTCCGTCCTGCTGCGCGTAACGAGCATCTTTACTCGTAGTGCAATTTCGCCGAGTTCGCGGTTGAGACAGTGGAGAAGTCGTTACGCCATTCGTGCAGGTCGGAACTTACCCGACAAGGAATTTCGCTACCTTAGGATGGTTATAGTTACCACCGCCGTTTACTGGCGCTTAAGTTCAGAGCTTCGCCTCACGGCTAACCCGTCCCCTTAACGTTCCAGCACCGGGCAGGCGTCAGTCCGTATACATCGTCTTGCGACTTCGCACGGACCTGTGTTTTTAGTAAACAGTCGCTTCTCCCTGGTCTCTGCGGCCGTCCGTGCCAACCCGTGAAGGGTTTCACACGTCGGGCCCCCCTTCTCCCGAAGTTACGGGGGCATTTTGCCGAATTCCTTAACCACGATTCACTCGATCGCCTTGGTATTCTCTACCCAACCACCTGAGTCGGTTTGGGGTACGGGCGGCTCGGACCTCGCTAGGAACTTTTCTAGGCAGCATAGGATCACCCTGCTTCCCGCATACGCGGTCACTGTCAAGCCTCGGGCACTGATGGGGCGGATTTACCACTCCCCGGCCCTGCGCTCTTGGACGTGGACTACCATCGCCACGCGGAGGCTACCTTCCTGCGTCCTTCCATCGCTTACCTACTACACGCTCGGGTCACGCGTTCGACCCACCCACGACCCGCCCCCGAAGGGACGAGACCGTGATCGGCAGGCGTCAGGCGCTTAGCATCACACGATTCGGTACTTGGCGGTCCTTCGCCGGTTCCGGAATATCAACCGGATGTCCATCGACTACGCCTGTCGGCCTCGCCTTAGGTCCCGACTTACCCAGGGCAGATTAGCTTGACCCTGGAAACCTTGGTTATTCGGCGGAAGAGTTTCTCGCTCTTCTTTCGCTACTCATGCCTGCATTCTCACTCGTGTCGCGTCCACACCTCGATCACTCGGATGCTTCACTCGCGACACGACGCTCCCCTACCCAGCAACACGCCTGGACCCGCACCACGAGGGTGAGGGCCGAGCAATATGTCACTGCCACAGCTTCGGTGGTGTGCTTGAGCCCCGCTACATTGTCGGCGCGGAATCACTTGACCAGTGAGCTATTACGCACTCTTTAAAGGGTGGCTGCTTCTAAGCCAACCTCCTGGTTGTCACAGCAACTCCACATCCTTTCCCACTTAGCACACGCTTTGGGACCTTAGCTGGTGATCTGGGCTGTTTCCCTCTCGACTACGAAGCTTATCCCCCGCAGTCTCACTGCCATGCTCTCACTTACCGGCATTCGGAGTTTGGCTGACGTCAGTAACCCGGTGGGGCCCATCAGCCATCCAGTAGCTCTACCTCCGGCAAGAAACACATGACGCTGCACCTAAATGCATTTCGGGGAGAACCAGCTATCACGGAGTTTGATTGGCCTTTCACCCCTACCCACAGCTCATCCCCTCAGTTTTCAACCTAAGTGGGTTCGGGCCTCCACGCGGTCTTACCCGCGCTTCACCCTGGCCATGGGTAGATCACTCCGCTTCGGGTCTAGACCCAGCGACTCAATCGCCCTGTTCGGACTCGCTTTCGCTACGGCTTCCCCACACGGGTTAACCTCGCCACTGAGCACTAACTCGCAGGCTCATTCTTCAAAAGGCACGCCGTCACCAGCCCGCAGGCCAGCTCCGACGGATTGTAAGCACACGGTTTCAGGAACTATTTCACTCCCCTCCCGGGGTACTTTTCACCTTTCCCTCACGGTACTTGTCCGCTATCGGTCACCAGAGAATATTTAGGCTTAGCAGGTGGTCCTGCCAGATTCGTACGGGATTTCTCGGGCCCCGTACTACTTGGGACGTGCGCAACGGAGTCGTCGACGTTTAAGCTACCGGGGTCTCACCGTCTGTGCCAGGCCTTTCCAGACCCTTCGCCTACATCAACGATTTCTTACTCCGCACCGGCTTGGTAGCACCGGTACACGCAATCCCACGACCCCCCGACTGCAACCCCTACCAGGTGATCGCACAGCCGAGGTTTAGCCTGATCCGCTTTCGCTCGCCACTACTCACGGAATCACTGTTGTTTTCTCTTCCTGTGGGTACTGAGATGTTTCACTTCCCCACGTTCCCTCCACGCACCCTATATATTCAGGTGCGGGTGACTGGAGATGAGTCCAGCCGGGTTTCCCCATTCGGAAATCCTCGGATCAATGTCTGGTTATCGACTCCCCGAGGCTTATCGCAGATTCCTACGTCCTTCTTCGGTTTCTGGTGCCAAGGCATCCACCGTGTGCCCTTAAAAACTTAAGCCACAAAGATGCTCGCGTCCACTGTACAGTTCTCAACATACGACCAGGCCAACCCCGGGCACACCACCCCACCACACACACCCGGCTCCGAAGAACCAGGCACGGGTATGGGATCACCCAGGGCCCCAGCACGAGGCGACCAGGACCACGCACCCCCCGCACCCCTCCCCTCTCGAGGAGACGCACGAACAGCACGCAGGCCCGATCCCTCAGGACCCAACAACGTGTCAGCACCACCACCCCCGCACCGGCCCCACCCTTCCCACACCCAGCACACCACCACCCACCCCCCAGAAGGAGGACGGGCACGGCGCACCAGGTCGTACTCAGGCACAGACCGACGCACGAGACGACGGCGACAGAGAACTGATGTTCCACCCAGAGCAACCCACCGTGGGACGAACGCCCACGCAGCAGGCCACAGAACCACACCACCAAGAAGCGGCATGGCCCACGGTGCTCCTTAGAAAGGAGGTGATCCAGCCGCACCTTCCGGTACGGCTACCTTGTTACGACTTAGTCCCAATCACCAGCCCCACCTTCGACAGCTCCCTCCCACAAGGGGTTGGGCCACCGGCTTCGGGTGTTGCCGACTTTCGTGACTTGACGGGCGGTGTGTACAAGGCCCGGGAACGTATTCACCGCAGCGTTGCTGATCTGCGATTACTAGCGACTCCGACTTCATGGGGTCGAGTTGCAGACCCCAATCCGAACTGAGACCGGCTTTAAGGGATTCGCTCCACCTCGCGGTATCGCAGCCCTCTGTACCGGCCATTGTAGCATGCGTGAAGCCCAAGACGTAAGGGGCATGATGATTTGACGTCATCCCCACCTTCCTCCGAGTTGACCCCGGCAGTCTCCTATGAGTCCCCACCATCACGTGCTGGCAACATAGAACGAGGGTTGCGCTCGTTGCGGGACTTAACCCAACATCTCACGACACGAGCTGACGACAACCATGCACCACCTGTGTACCGACCTTGCGGGGCCCCCATCTCTGGAGGTTTCCGGTACATGTCAAGCCTTGGTAAGGTTCTTCGCGTTGCATCGAATTAATCCGCATGCTCCGCCGCTTGTGCGGGCCCCCGTCAATTCCTTTGAGTTTTAGCCTTGCGGCCGTACTCCCCAGGCGGGGCGCTTAATGCGTTAGCTGCGGCACGGACCCCGTGGAATGGGACCCACACCTAGCGCCCAACGTTTACGGCGTGGACTACCAGGGTATCTAATCCTGTTCGCTCCCCACGCTTTCGCTTCTCAGCGTCAGTGATGGCCCAGAGACCTGCCTTCGCCATCGGTGTTCCTCCTGATATCTGCGCATTCCACCGCTACACCAGGAATTCCAGTCTCCCCTACCATACTCTAGCCTGCCCGTACCCACTGCAAGCCCGAGGTTGAGCCCCGGGATTTCACAGCAGACGCGACAAGCCGCCTACAAGCTCTTTACGCCCAATAATTCCGGACAACGCTCGCACCCTACGTATTACCGCGGCTGCTGGCACGTAGTTAGCCGGTGCTTCTTCTGCTCCTACCGTCACAATAAAGCTTCGTCAGAGCTGAAAGAGGTTTACAACCCGAAGGCCGTCATCCCTCACGCGGCGTCGCTGCATCAGGCTTTCGCCCATTGTGCAATATTCCCCACTGCTGCCTCCCGTAGGAGTCTGGGCCGTGTCTCAGTCCCAGTGTGGCCGGTCACCCTCTCAGGCCGGCTACCCGTCGTCGCCTTGGTGGGCCATTACCCCACCAACAAGCTGATAGGCCGCGAGTCCATCCTCCACCACAAAAGCTTTCCACCCCATACCCATGCAGGTTGAGGTCGTATCCAGTATTAGCACCGGTTTCCCGGAGTTATCCCAGAGTGAAGGGCAGGTTACTCACGTGTTACTCACCCGTTCGCCACTAATCCACGGTGCAAGCACCGCTTCATCGTTCGACTTGCATGTGTTAAGCACGCCGCCAGCGTTCGTCCTGAGCCAGGATCAAACTCTCCGATAAAAACCTTAGATCCCTAGAAGAGAGCCAAGCCTGACAAAAACCACCACACCCCACCGGGGGCGGCAAGACATGGTGGCCAAAAAAGATAAAACATTGGCATCAATAATCTGACACGCTGTTGAGTTCTCAAGGATCGGACGCACACCACCAACACCACACTCATCAAGTGCACTGCTACCTGGGGCAACCT
>NZ_JBJFZS010000051.1:0-6744 GCF_045032595.1 Ornithinimicrobium jinqii | reverse complement strand
CCCACCTGAACGCGATCACCGACCCCGCGCTCCTGCGCGCCGAGCTCGACGATGTCCGCACCGAGTACAACGCCTCCCGGCTGCACTCCGGCATCGGCTACGTCACGCCCCTGGACGAGCACACCGGTCGCGGCGAGGCGATCCGAGCAGCCCGCCGGCAGGGCCTTGCCCAGGCCGCCCGACAAAGACTTGCCTACCACCGAGACCAGAGGAAGAATCAACCCAATCCAGAAGACCCGGATGTGGTCTGATCCACCCGCCCAAAGCGGACATTATCGCTGAAACACCTCACGCCGGTGGACCACCCGGCAGGACCTTCGCATCCACATCGTCACCTGGCTCGAGCGGACCTACCACCGGCGCCGGCGCCAGGACCGACTCGGCCGGTTGACGCCCATCGAGTACGAGGCCACCATGGCCACAGCCGCCCCTCAGGCGGCCTGACCCAACCTGTCACCTACCCGTGCAGCAGTCCCCACAGCCCGCAAAGCAGCGTGAGTGCGCGGTGCTTCTTGGGCATTGCATCAGCGAGCGCCAGCAACTCGGCCAAGGTCAGCACCTCTGGTTCGCGCTTCACTGGGGCTCGACCACCGGAGCGGATACGGCATGGCGTCCTGGTGATCACGTCGTCCTCCTCGGCTTGGCGCATGATGCTGGCAAGGACCTGGTAAGCGTGCGCGCGAGCTGTCGGTGTCCGTGTGCCGTAGGCCCGAAACCACGTCCGGACCATCCCGATGGTGATCTCATCCATGGGTGTGTCTCCAAACACTGGCAGCAGATGCCGCTCTATGGAGGCCTGGCACTGCAGGGGTGGGGGAGTGCCGAGGCTGACCACCCGTTCCAGGACCCGCTGGGACTTCTCGGGACGTTCCTGGTGATGCGGCCGCTTGCTTTAGCACTCAACGTCACGATGCGGGGGCGCCGGGACGCCTCGGGTGAGAGCTCCTCAGACAGCGTGGAGTCCCGTGCCGCGCAGCACGCCCGCAGCCAGGTCTACGTTGACGCCGTCATCCTCGGGGCGGCCCTCTTCCTCGTCCTCACGGTCGTCGCGGACACGATCGCGGCCCTGACGGCGATGGCCTTCACGACGCTCGCGGTCGCAGCCTTCTGGATCCGCTACCGCCTGGCTCTGCGAGCGATGGGTGGTTGAGACGGTCAACGGCCTTCGGGGCCTGAGGGAGTCCCGCGGCTGGAGCCAAGGCCGACTGGCCGATGAAGTGGGCGTCTCCCGCCAGACGATCAACGCCATCGAGACCGGTCGCTTCGACCCCAGCCTCCCGCTGGCCATGCGACTGGCCATCACCTTCGAGCTTTCGGTAGAGGTCATCTTCACCCTCAAGCAGTAGTGCCCGCCGCCTGGGCGGACACCCAGGAGGGGCCTCGGACGGCGATCACGCACGCATTAATGCTGCAGGCACCCTGCGGCAGTAGCTCTCAAGGCCGCGGCCCTTGCCCTGTTCCGCTCAGCGAGGACCCGCAGCGGCAAGGCCGTGGCCGGTGCCACGCTGTGGGGCGTGGCGGCGCGGAGCAAGCCGGCGGTGCTGGAACTGATCGACCTCGTCTCCGGCGACGCGGTCAGCCTCGGTGGCTTTGTCCCCGTCATGCTGGTGGTGATCACCCTGCTCTTCTCCCGCGCGACCGTGTGGAGGCCGCTCCTCCAGCCCCTCGACTGAGGCGCGCTGGACCGAGATCATCCCTGTCCCTTGCCGGCCGGGGGAGTCGAACCCAGCAGACGGAGGGCGGTGCCCAGATAGATCAGGTTGAAGAGCATGTGCACCGTGACGAGGAGGCGGGCCAGGGTCCCGACCGCATGGACGTCACCGAAGCCGACCGTGGACACGAGTGTGACGGAGAAGTACAGGGCGTCGGTGCGGTTCTCTATGCCGAAGAACTGACCCACCGCCAGCTCCGCCACCGTGGCGTACACCAGGGCGAAGCTGAGCACCAGGACGTACAGGGCGGTCAGCAGCCACTGGATGCGGTGCATCGCCGAGGACAGTGAGTGCCGGGACCTGCTCGCCTGCGAGCGGAGGAGAAAGAGCACGGTGATGAGCGCCAGCACCGACACGGTGAGGCGGGCGACGGACTCCGGTTGGGTGGGCGAGCGGAGAGGCAGCAGGTAGTACCCGACCGTGAGGAGGAAGAGCACAGCGGTCGTGTGGGCGAAAAGCAGGGGCAGCTCTCTCGGCGGCATCGTGTGTGACATCGGTTGTCCTTTCATCCGGCCGCGCCGTCGGAAGGCCCTGGGACGACGATGAGGACTAGCAGACCGACCCAGTCTCGCCGGAGGGTGGTGGGCGCGGTTCACCCGGTTCGGGTGAGGCGTGGCCGGCTCCGTGACCCGACACATGGAGCATCGACACCGCGCACCGACGAAGAAACTCTAGATGTCCTTCTGGGATGCCCTGCGGCTCTTCTTCATCAGCTTTGCCCTGGTGGCCCACATGATGGTCTTGTTCTCCATCGTGACCGACCTCTTCCGGGACGAGGAGACCTCCGACATCAGTAAGGCGCTCTGGAAAGCGACCCTCGGGACAGTCTGCGGTGCAGACCGGTGACCGGCTTCGGGTTCACGACACCCCACCCGCCCGACGGGGGATCCCGAAGACTTCCGCAAGTCGAAGCGACCACGTGCCTATGGCATGGCCACGCACCGTCGGGGGCGGGGAGCTTCCTCCCTCGGGCCTACCGGAGCCGTCGCCGCCGCAGCTGGTCCGCTTCTCGGTGGGCTCCGCGGCTCCCGTCAGACGAGGGCCTTCTCCTTGAGCCGGTCGGACTCCGGTCGCGAGATGACACCGGAGTCGAGCAGCAGGCCGGCGTACGTCCGGATGGGTGAACGTGTCACCCAGGAGGGTGGACCGGACCTCCCGCCCACCTGGGCCGACCCCAGATGACGTCGCAGCAGGTGAGGGTCAGGAAACCCTGGCGGACGACACGTCGAGGCGACGCGTCGGAAAGAACCTCGGGATCCCGACAGCTCCGATGAGCAGAGTCACCGCGGAGGGTCGGGGTAGGCGCCGCCACACCTCGGCGACGCGCTCGACGAGCTCTCCCCAGGTCCGGAGCATCGCCGTCCCGCTGATGCCGCGTGGCCCAGGGGTCGATCTTCGACGGAGCACGGATAGAGACGGGCGGGTCGACCTGGCTGTCGCGATGTTCGCCATGCGACGTGATCCTGCTCATGTCCCGACGTGGTCCCGGGGGCCGGTGACGCGTACCACACACTTACCCCCGGGGCGCCTTCCCGGCAGTGCTAGCGTGACAAGAAGTGGGCGTCGAACCCCCGGGGTCCGCGGTGCTTCCTGAGGAGTAGTCATGCGCGAACACGGACACTTCCACCCCCTGGGGAAGCAACCTTCTGATGTGACCCGGGAGCTCCAGGGCCGTTTGCGTGAGTCGTTGCCGTTCAGTGACGTGCGGGACTTCGAAGAGGCGCGACGAGGCTTCCTGGCAGCACCGGACTATCGGCAGATCAAGGCAGAGGCCGGGCACGTCGCCTGGGACATCGGAGCCTACGACTTCCTCCTGGACGACCAGCGGCACGACAGCATCCACCCGTCCCTGCAGCGTCAGGCGACCCTGAACATGGGGTACGGCCTGTTCGAGGTGCTGCCCGGCAAGATCTACCAGGTCCGCGGATTCGACCTGGCCAACATCACCTTCATCTCATCCGACTCCGGATGGATCCTGTTCGACCCGCTGACCTGCCAGGAGACCGCGGCTGCCGCGTTGGCGCTGGTCGGCGAGCACCTCGGCCAGCGGCCGGTGGTGGCGGTGGTGTACTCGCACTCCCACGTGGACCACTTCGGTGGGGTGCGCGGAGTGGTGGACGAGGCCGACGTGCGCGCCGGCCGAGTAGAGGTGATCGCCCCGGTCGGATTCATGGATCATGCGGTCGCTGAGAACGTCTACGCCGGCAATGCGATGAACCGTCGGGCGTTCTACCAGTACGGGGCCCTGCTCGATCGCAGCCCGTTCGGGCACGTGGACCAGGCGATCGGCAAGGGCGTGGCCTCGGGAGCGATCGGGCTGATCGCACCGACCCGGGTCATCAAGGACGACATCGAGGAAATGGTCGTCGATGGCGTGCGGATGGTGTTTCAAAACACTCCCGGCACGGAGGCACCGGCGGAGATGAACACCTGGTTCCCGGACCTGAAGGCCTTCTGGGCAGCCGAGAACATCGTGGCGACGATCCACAACATCTACACACTGCGCGGGGCTCTGATCCGAGACGCCCTGGAGTGGTCGCGGCAGATCAACCGCGCGCTCTACCTGTTCGGCCGCGAGGCCGAGGTGATGCTCGCGTCGCACTCGTGGCCGCGGTGGGGCAATGAGCGGATCCAGGAGGTGCTGCGCGTTCAGCGCGACACCTACGCCCACCTGAACAACGGGGTGCTGCACCTGGCCAACCAGGGCGTCACCATCAACCAGATCCACAACCGGTACCACGTCCCGGGCAGCCTGCAGCAGCAGTGGCCCGCCCGCAGCTACCACGGCTCCGTGGCTCACAATTCCCGCGCGGTGGTGAATCGCTACCTCGGCTACTGGGACGGCAACCCCACCACCCTCATCCCGCTCTCGCCAGAGGACTCCGCACCGCTCTACGTGGACCTGATGGGAGGGGCAGAACCGATCCTGGCCAAGGCCCGTGACCTCCTGGACGCCGGGGACTACCTCTTGGCCACCGAGATCCTGAACAAACTCGTCTACGCCGAGCCGGGCAACACCGATGGCAAGCAGCTGCTGGCAGACGCCTTCGAACAGCTTGGCTACCAGCAGGAGAGTCCCAGCGTCCGGAACAGCTTCCTCGCCGCAGCGCTCGAGCTACGCTCGGGTATCCCCCAGGGTGCCGCACCGAAGAGTTCTGGACCGGACATGATCCGGGCGTTGACCACCGGCCAGTTCCTCGACTTCCTGGGGATCCGTTTGGACAGCGCCGCGGCAGCGGGGCACGAGTTCATCATCAACGTGGTCACCCCCGACAACGGCGAACAGTTCGTCGTCGAGTTGAGCAACTCGACGTTGACCAACGTGGCGGGATTCCAGGCCGACGAAGCCGATCTGACCTTGACCGTAGACCGGGACGACCTGGAACAGGTCATGACCGGGGTCGAGACCCTCCAGCAGCTCGTCGCACACGGGCGGGCACAGCTCGATGGCGACGCCGGGGTGCTCGGACACCTGGCAGCGTCCATGGTGCACTTCGACTTGGGCTTCGAGATGATGCCCGGCACCGGTCAAGCGCACCTGAGCCCGCCGATGGAAGAGTTCGAGGCCGAGAGGCTCGGTGACAGCGCCGGCGGATGACCCGGTAGGTGGAATGTTGGAAGGGTCGATCGTCGGGACCCACGGGACGCCACCGCGCTAGCCACGACGTCGACGATGGCACTGTGAGCACCCGCGGGGCGCGGCCACCACTACGGTGGGCGTATGGACTCTCCGCAGGTCAGGGACGCTGGCATGGTGCGACGCCTGTCCACGCCTCGCGCAGCCGCACTGGCGGGGGTGGTTTTTCGCGGTGCTCTTCGCCGTCTCCCTGGGACTGTTGCGGTCGGTCTTTCCGAGGACCTCTTCGGGGACAGCCAATGGGCCGAGAGCGGCGCCCGTCGGCTTCGGTGGGCGCTTGACCCTTGCCCTGCTCGCGGGTATCGCGTTCCTGTGGTTCGTCGGTGTCGTGCGAGACCACTTCGGTGAGCTCGAGGACCGGTTCTTCTCCACCGTGTTCCTGGGAAGCGCGCTGGTCTTCCTGGCGATGGTCTTTGTCTCCATGGCGATCGCCGGCGCCCTGCTCGCCCGCGTGCAGGAGGGGCAGGCGCAGCAGTACGACGCCGACACCGTCGCGTTCGGTCGGGCGATCATGCTCGAGGTCAGCAACGTCTACGCGCTTCGGATGGCCGGGGTGTGCATGATCTCGCTGGGCACCATCTGGCTCCGGACCGGGTTGATGCCGCGCTGGATGGGGGTACTGACCTACGCTCTGGCCGCCGTGCTGCTGCTCGTCGTCAACCTCAGCCTGTGGGTGACCATGGTCTTTGCGGCCTGGGTCTTCGCCGTGAGCGTGGGGATCTATCTGCGCACGCGACAAGGCGCACTCGAGGCACCGCCCGGTTGACCCCAGGAGCCCGATCTCCTGGCACCACTTCTTACGCCCCGCCCCCGGCGTTGAGCACGCCTGCGACCGCTGGGTAGGTGATCGCTCGCACGACCGGGGTCCGCAAGAGGTGGGTCAGAGACCGGGCATGGGCCACCGGCACGGCCCGCAGGGCCAGAGTGACCGGGGCGCCCAGGACGAGCAGCAGGGGGGCGAGCATCCCGAGCAGCAAGTGCCCGGCCATGTATGCGGTGAAGCTGGTGTATGCGGCCGTGGCGACCGGACCGGTCAGCCCGGCCGCGGCGCACACCAACCCGGCGTACCAGACCACGGTCCGGTGCACCGGCCACAGGGCTGCGGCGTAGCCGATCGTGGCCCCGGCCAGTGCGAGGACGCATGATCCATGCGCGGTACTCAGCTGGTGGTGTGGGCCAGGCGGGTGCGCCCCAGCAGAAGCACGCCGATCAGCAGCAACAGCACGGCCGACCCGATCCACGCGGCGTCGTAGGGCAGCAGGTTCACGGGCTCTTCACAAAGCAGGGTGTAGTCGGGGTCTGAATCCGCCGGCCTCGAGGAGTGCTCGGGCGATGTAGTTGCTGAGGGTGCGGAACCCCAGGGCAAGGCCGCGGAGGTGCTCGAGTCGACCGTTC
>NZ_JBJFZS010000050.1:0-6815 GCF_045032595.1 Ornithinimicrobium jinqii | reverse complement strand
GAATGGTCGACTTGAGCACCTGCGCGGCCTGGCCCTCGGGTTCCGCAACCTCACCCACTACATCGCCCGAGCACTCCTGGAAGCCGGCGGATTCAGGCCCCAACTACACCCTGCATTGTGAAGAGCCCCTTGACGTGCTGCCTGGGCCGGGCCTGGACCCGGGCGGACAGCACGCCGCAGGAGGGGCAGGCGCCCTCCGCTTCGATCGTCTCGATGAGCACCTGCCGCGGTCGCTCACCGACGGCAGGGCTCGCCGAGACGACCCGGTAGCCGGGCAGGTTGAACAGGATCGACGCCGGATCGACGTCGAACGTAGGCTGGTGCACGCTCGCGGTCCTCGCTCTTGGATGCTTCGACAACACCCATGTTGGCGCAGGGCCGCGAGCCCTACTTCAGGGCCCCACCACGCTCAAAGTTGAAGAGCCCCTTAAGGGGCGATCACGGCTCTTCAAGCAGCGGCACCTCGAGGTCGTACGCCAGCACGATGGCTCTTGCGAGGTGGTGTTCCTGCTCGGGCGTGAGGAAACCCAGCGTCCGTCCCAGGAGGTCGGCGGGGATGGTCAGGACGTTGTCGATCGAGACAGCGCTGTTGTGGTCCAGCCCGTTTGCACGTCCTACCGGCACTTCGCTGGACAGCCCCTTGACGGTCGGCGTGATGGGAGCCACGGTCACCTTGGTCATCACGGCGCGGGCAGTGTCGCGGGTGAGCACAAGCACGGGGCGGGTCTTGTCCAGCCGCGCCAGGCAGATCTCGCGCAAGGTCAGTCGTCCAGTGTCGCGTGGGCTACGGACCAGGTGACGAGCTCGTCGAGGTCATCGGCCGTGCCCTTCTTCTTCAGGGTCTGGGCGTCCTGCTGCGCGGCTTGCAGGCGCATCTCGCGCTCCAGGGCCGCGGCCACCAGTGCGGCTCGGCTGGGTGCCTTGCCACTGGCCACGCTCCGGTCCAAGAAGCGAACCATCTCATCCGGGAGCCGTACCGCGATCTGTGTCGTCATGCCATCAACATACCATCGGGCATCCCAGACTGGGATGCACTACTCTGCCGCGCTCCGTGAGGCGTAGCCACATGCAGTGTGTGCCGCGTGAGCGACTCGATCGCCCTCAAGTCTCTCCCTCCACGCCCTGAATCACACGCGACCCTGCCTTCTTCTGATCTTCCCCACCACTCCGTTCACGATCGTGACGGCAGCCATGCTGCGGGCCCTCGTCGTGCTTCTGGAGAAGCGGTACCACGTCGACAGAGAGCCCGCCTCGACCTGACCATGTGCGCGACCGAGGAGTAACGTCGGTCTGGTGGCCGACTGGGCGGAGATGGAAGAGCAGGCCCCCGACATCGCCGCCGCCGGCCGCCAGCTGTTCTTCTATCCTGGTTTCGGGTTCGGCTACTTCGCGACTGTCCGGCGCGACGGCGGGCCGCGCGTCCATCCGGTCAATCCGCTCATCTTCGGCCCAACCCTGGGTCTGTTCGTCGTTCCGTCGCCGAAGCTCGCCGACCTGCGGCGTGATGGTCGGTACGCGCTGCACTCGGTCGGGGCCGAGACCGTGAACGACGAGTTCTACGTCACCGGCACCGCACGTGAGGTACCCGACGGCGATCGCCGCGGAGCCGCTGTGTCCGCGTACCACGGCCCGGTGGCCGTCGACCACCTGCTCTTCGAGCTCGACATCGAGCGTGTGCTGTGGGCGCGATATGCGGACCCACCGGCGTGGCCGCCACACTATCGACACTGGACCGCCCGGTCGTCCGCCGGCGCCGAGTGAGCGGTCTCCGGGCGCGAGGCAACCGGACCGACACCTGAAGCGTGCGACCAGGAACCGCGCCCCCGTCCCTGGGCACACCCACCGGCAACATCGGCATCACGCGCAGCGGCCTTGCAGGGCCGATTGGCGGGAGGGCGGGAGGGCGCCAGGTAGGGGCGCAGACCCTAGGGCCACGATCCCGGACCAGCACGCGCAGCGGGCGGCGGGCACGGTGCACCGGGGACGTGGACCCGGTCGCACCGAACCGGTTGCGGTGGGCCGGCTCCACCTACGTCCCGACCCGGCTGGGTGGGTCTGCGTCGCGTTCGTGATCGACACGTTCGCTCCGGGTGATCGGCTGACGCGCCACGTCGATGACCACCCCGATGGTGCTGGGCGCGCTAGAGCATGAGCTCGCTCCAGACCGAGATGATCAACCGCCACGGTCCCTGGCGGAACGTCGACCACGTCGTGGTCGCCACCTTCGAGTCCGTCGACTTCCTCAGCACCGAGCGCCCCCAGGATCACCTCGCCGGCCTCACCCCGGCTCTGGTCGAGCAGCTGCACTCCGCTCACGACCCCCCCTCATCCGGGCCGGGTGAGACACACAACCGAGCCTCCGGACGTCCCGTGGGTCTCAGATCGACCTGCGGGTGCGGCGCCGGGCCAGATGGTGGCACCGGGGCGAGGTGGGTCTGATCGTCAAGACCTGCGTGTCAGCCAGTTCGCCCGTACGGGAGCTACCCCGCTGGAGTCGGTCAGCGCATGCGCTGGCGCGACCATGACCAGCGACCGGGTGCTGATGGCGATCCACCCATAACCCACACCGACCAACGCAGCACCCGCGAGCAGGAGGGCGCGACGACGGGGGCTCGAGGAACCTGTTGTGAGCGGAACCAGGTGCCACGCGGTGAACCCGACGGAGGGCCAGAGCCATCCCCGCCACGGGTCATCAGGGAAGACGGCGACGGGCACGCCTCGCCAGAACACCTCTTCGGCGAGGGCGTTCGTGGTTCCGACGCCGGCCGCCACGGCAGCTGCGAGGGGCCCGCTGGCTCGGACGTTGGGAACCCACTGGGTCACGAAGCCACCCAGGGGTGGCGCCACCAGCACGACGGCACCGAGCCAGCGAGGCGCAGGCAACCCCCGCTCAGGCATTCGCCAGAGCCCGAGCAGACGTCGGGGACCCACGACAGCCCCTGCCATGACCCAGCAACTGGCCCAGTACACGGCGAAGCCAGCTTGGTACCCGCGCTCGGGCCCGTAGCGTCGGGTGGTCGCACGGAACACTGCCTTCATCGCCAAGGGCATCAGGACAGGGAGCGTGGTGGCAACGCCTCGGCGCCACGTCGAGACCGACGAAGGTGGTGAAGCGGTCACGCCCTCGATTGTGCCGTGGCACCGCAACACCTCCACCCCGACCACACCACACTCGCCCTGACGACCGCGTTGACGGTGCAGCACGCACCCTCCGCACGACACGACCAGCGCGGCGCCGGTGGCTACAGTGGCCGGGTGCGAGTGGGTCTCAGCATCCCCGTCATGGACGAGCCCTGCGGCCTGGTGGAGCTCGGCGTCGCTGCCGAGGCCAACGGGTGGGACGGCGTGTTCTTGTGGCACCACGTCGTCGGGACCCCCGACTTCGCGGTGCCGATGTCCGACGCCTGGGTCCTGCTGGGGGCCCTCGCGGTGCGGACCGAGCGTGTCCTTCTGGGCACGACGGTCACGGCTCTGCCTCGGCACCAGCCCCAGGAGGTCGCCCGCCAGACGGTCACCCTGGACCGGTTGTCCGGCGGTCGGATGGTCCTGGGCGTCGGCCTCGGCGAGCCGCCGTCCGAGTACACCGCGCTCGGCCGCAGCGCCGACCGCAGCAGGCTCGCCGCCATGCTTGACGAGGGGCTGGACGTCGTGTCGGGGCTGTGGTCGGCACAGCCGTTCTCCCACCATGGCGCGCACTACACGCTCGACGGTGTCCAGTTCCTGCCGCCCCCGCTCCAGCAGCCGCGCATCCCGGTCTGGGTGTCGGCGATGACCCGCAACGAGCAAACGTTGGGCAGGGCCGCGCGATGGGACGGTGTCCTGCTCGGTGCCATGACACGTGAGGGCCGGATCGACGTACTCCCCGCCGAGGCGGTGGCCGAGGTCGCAGCCCGTCCTGACGCGCCCGGCGACATCGTCGTGGTCGTCCCCGCCGGGACCGATCCGGGGATGTACGAGGGCACCGGTGCCACCTGGGTGCTCATCACCGGCTGGCTTGACGAGCTGCGGGGACTGGCCACTGGGCCGGCGCCCGGATCACCGGCTGGGTAGCTCCCATGCTCCCCGGTGCAGCCCCGGAGTGCCGTGCTCCTTCCCGCCATGTCGCCTCAGGCAGCGCCGGCCAGGCACGGGGCAGCCGCCCCGTGGGCGAGGGGGCTGGCCCCCAGTCTCCGCCGACGGGGAACCCTTCCGGGACAGCGGATCGGCCCCTGTACGAACGCAGGCTGCCTGCGTAGCGTGGGGGCACGAGTTCCGGGATGCACCCTCACATGGTGCGTCGATGAGAGTGGCGGTCACCATGGACAGGCGCGGGAAGACCATCATCGGCGGGCTCACCGTCGCCTTCGTCGTGCTGACCTCAGTCATACGGGTCGGCAGGTCCACGCTCGAGCGACGAATCAACTGCGAGATCCGCGACGTGCTGGGCTCGGGCCACGGCGGCACCGGCGATCCGGTGTCCGAGGACCATCTGGTGGAGCTTCCGCAGCCGGTTCAACGCTGGCTGCGGTGGTCCGGGGCGGTCGGCAAACCGATCTCCTCCACCGTCCGGCTGAGGCAGGAGGGCGAGCTGCGCGTCGGGGACCTGGGCTGGCTCCCGTTCACCGCCGAGGAGTACTACTCGACGTCGCCGCCGGCCTTCGTGTGGAAGGCGACGATCCGTATGGCGCCGGGCATCACGGTCATCGGCAAGGACAGCTACCTCAACGGTCGCGGCGCGCTGGAGATGCGGGTGCTTGGCCTGGTCCCGGTCGCCCAGGACACCGGGCCCGGGATGGATCAGGGCGACCTGCTGCGGTACCTGAACGAGATCATGTGGTTCCCCTCCGGCGCCCTGATCCCCCAGATCACCTGGGAACCCGTCGACGACGAGTCCGCCCGCGCCACCATGACCTACGGCGGCGTCACCGGCACGGCCACGTTCTTCTTCGACATCGACGGACGACCCACCAACATGACCGCCGACCGACACGACCGTGAGCGCGGGACGGTGGTGCCGTGGTCCACGCCGATCCACGACTACGGGCAGTTCGACGGTGTGAAGGTGCCGACCGCAGGCGAGGCCCTTTACGCACACGAGAACGGTGACATCCCCTACATCCGGGCAAGAGTCACCAACGTCGACCACAACGCCTCGCACCAGTACTGACCCGCAGCAGCTCCTGACCCGAGGTGACGGGGACGAGCACGGAGAGAATGGTGGCACCTCCGCACCCTGCAGACTGCCCAGCGTCAGCGCCACCGCCCATGAAACCCGCCGGCGGCGCCGAGCGCTGTCTCCAACGTGCACCGGGACGCCGCCGGCGCAGCGTCGGCGCTTCGGATCAGGCACCTCCTGGACCCAGCGTCCCGGCCCTAGACGCACCTCAGGCGACCGGACCGGCTCGACACCCGTGGCGCCGCGATGAAGAACTAGGCTGGCGGGATACACACCCATCGCGGAGGGTGCCCGCTTCTGCCGCGGGTCGTGTGGGGACCCGGTGTTGCCCGCTGCGGTTCCGCTGAACGGTGGTTCCGGCGTTGGTTCTCCGCGGCGGCTATCGCGGGCGGCCATCGCGGGCGGCGAAATTGACCGCGAAAGCGCTCAGCGCGGGGGCTGGGCGCGACCTGGACGCCGAGGCCGCCCGGCACCCCTTGGGGCGGCTCCGTCAGGGGAGCGCGATGAACTGCCCCAGGAACTCCCGGGCCGTGGGTGTGTCGACGCGGTAGTTGTAGTTGTGGGCGTTGCAGTGCCTGTTGCCGCCGCTTGTCACCGACATGACGGTGAGCGTCCCGACGTCCAGCTGCGGTGAACCCGAGTCGCCGAAGCAGACACCCGATCCGGTGCCGATGCCGTTCGGGTTCTGGTTGTAAAGCACGTTGGCCGGACGCAGGCCGGTGATGATCGACGTCCCTGCCTGGCGAATGCCGTCGTATTCGAAGGTGGTCGGTCCTGCCCCTTCCCAGACCGGCGTGACGCCGTACCCGACGACCTCGACCGTCCTGAACTTCAGCTCGCCGTCCCTCTTCAGGTCATCGAGGTGACCCTCGGGTGGGAGCTGGACCGGTGGCGGCGAGTCGAACGCGGCGTCGACCGAGCCGGACGGCAGCAGCAGCACTCCCAGGTCCTTGAGGTCGCCACGGTCGTGCCCGAAGCCGGGCATGACGTGGTACTCCTGGGCCTGGATCGGAGAGGCTACGCCGTCCCTGAGGTCGGGGTCGAAGGACACGTTGAGCGCCTCCGGCGGGATGTCGAACTCCGGCGGCGGCAGGCAGTGTCCAGCGGTGAGGAAGACGTCGTGGTCGCCGTGGGTGCCGGCGTAGGACCCGGAGCAACCAAGTTCGTCGCCGCTGATGGTCCCGCTGCCGTCGAAGTCGTAGAACATCCCTCCGACGCTGGGGTGGTCGTCCCCGTCCGGCGTCCCTCCCCAGACTGCGACGGCTGAGGTGGGTGCCGCCAGTACCAGTGCACCTGCTGCGACGACTGCTCGAACCTTCATGGCGTCTCCCTTCGCCGTGGACGTCGCTGTCTCAGATCCGGAGAGCCTACTCCCGGCTTTCCGCTACGTAAAGTGATCAGGCATCCCGGAGGGCCGTGCTTGTCACTACCTCGCCCTGTCAAACTGCACTTGTCAACCGTATGGGAGTCGGCAGGTGAACGATGGCTATTCGAACATCCGCCTCTGCCGCTGTGAGCTCGTGCAGAGTTTGGTGTCGGCGGCGCTTGAAAACTAGACAGTAGCGGCGCTCGAAAAGTGGACACTCTGCCGACGATTGGAGTGTGATCACTATGGAGGACTGGGCGTTGATCAGGAGGCTGGCCGCTGAGGGCGTGCCGA
>NZ_JBJFZS010000049.1:0-6994 GCF_045032595.1 Ornithinimicrobium jinqii | reverse complement strand
TCTTGGTCTCGGGAACAACGACGTACGGGGCCCGCGCGAACAGGCGACGATCCGAAGAAGTCCAACCGGTAGGGCGACGCTGCTGGACCCTGAGACAACACCGTACACCCGCCCGCACCGCACCGCCTCGTCTGCGACGGTCTGACACGGCCCGCCCGACCCGGAGCGCGGTCTTCCCGCGAGCGATCGTGCAAGCTGGCGTGATCCACCTGATCCGCGCCCCCGCGCTACGCCTGCGACGTGTGCCGCCTCTCCACCGCCCGCACCCACAGGTAGTAGGACTGGCTGGCGCACGTCGCCCGCCGCCCAGTCCGCCTCTACGGCTGTCCCGCGATCCCCATGATGTGGCGCCCCCGCGTGGCAGGACTTGTCCTCCCTGTCTCACGACGCGCAGATCCGCCGTGTGGTGCCTCCACCGCGCGATCGAGGCGCTGCACGCCCGGGTACCGGCCGGGGCCAGTCATGCACGGTCACTCCCGACCGGGCGGGCCGCGGAGAACCTCTGAGCCAAGCGGCCAACCCACCGTTCACCGGACGGACCTCTAGGAGGATGCGGCGGTCGTGTGCGCGTGGTTACCGTGATGGAGTTGTGCTTGAGAGGAACGGTCGGGATAACCGCGACCCCTGGCATTGCTGGGCCATTCGGCCCCTGGAAGAGGACCCTCCATGGGGGAGGGTCCTCTTTCTCGCGAAAGAGCAGCGACGGGCCGGTAGACGTCATGCAGGTCGAGGACCGATTGCCCCGTCCTCGGCACGGGGCAGTTGCCGGTTCGTCTTCGGCTGCGGCCAGGTGGGCGCGGGCGGTGCACGCCGACCGCGATGACGCATGACCACGTTGACTCACTCGGTCCGGACCGGACGAGCTCGACGCGGGCGAGAGCCCCGTCGTCTGGTGCCCCGCGTCACAGCGCTGCGTCACCCCTGCGCGTCGCGCCACTGCACCCAGTTCTTCACCAGGGAGAGGTCGTAGTCCGGCCCGGAGACCCCCACGGTGAACAGGGTGACGCCTGCTGCGACCATCGCGTCGGCGGCCTCCTCAGGGGCCACCGAGACCCCGGCCGAGCGCTCGATCTGGGTGGCGTCCCGGCCGACGTCGGTGCCGTGGTCGTTGAGGATGGCGCTCTTGCGGGTGATGGTCTCGGTGTCGCCAAAGCTGTGCCAGATGTCGGCGTGCTCGGCGACGACGCGCAGGGTCTTCTTCTCGCCCCCGCCGCCGATCATGATCGGGATCTGCCGGGTGGGGGCCGGGTTGCTGGCCGCGAGGCGCCTGCGGATGCGCGGCAAGGCCTGGCCAAGGGCTGCGATGCGCTGCCCGGCGGTGCCGAACTCGTAGCCGAAGCTGTCGTAGTCCTTCTCGAACCAGCCGGCGCCGATGCCGAGGATCAGCCGCCCGCCGCTGATGTGGTCCACGGTCCGTGCCATGTCCGCGAGCAGGTCGGGGTTGCGGTAGGAGTTGCAGGTGACCAGGGCTCCGATCTCGATGCGACTGGTCTGCTCGGCCCACGCCCCGAGCATTGTCCAGCACTCGAAGTGCTTGCCGTCGGGATCGCCGTACAACGGGTAGAAGTGGTCCCAGTTGAAGGCGGCGTCGACACCGATCTCCTCCGCGCGCCGCACGGCGTCCCGGATCTGGACGTAATCCGCGTGCTGGGGCTGGATCTGGACTGCGATGCGGATGCGGTGGGTCATGTCCTGAGCGTAGAACGCCTCATACTGCTGAGGACAGCTCAGTCCCCATTCCGGAGCGGCGTTACTCCAGTCAACGATCCGACCGCCGGGCGGTGAACTCGCAGCCCTGGATGGGACCGCTCAGCGAGTCCATGGTCACGCTTCACACTGCCCGCGTCGACGCGCGCCACAATCACCGCTCCGTCCACGGGCAGAGCGATCCCTTCGAGTCTCCGTCCCCGCGTTCGCAGACAGCTTAGGTGACCTGCTCAACCAGCGATCCGACATCAGCGATCTCCCACGCCTCGGTGATCTTCCCGTCGCGGAGGTGGCAGATCACCGCCTGGTCCATCCGAAAGCTGCGACCGTCTGCACGCACACCTGCGAAGTCACGAATGAGCGTTCCCGTCACCACGACACGGGCCATCTCCGTCTCGGCCTCGACGACGACCTCCTGAACCTCGTGCTGCAGGTCCGGCATAGCGGCCAAGGCGTCCAGCCACACCTTCTTCTCGGCCTCGCGACTGTCGGTGGAGAGACCGCGCGGAGCGTGGATGACGACGTCTGCATGCATGAGGGCGTCGAAGGCGTCCACATCAGCACGGTCACCGGCTTCAAGCCAGCGCGCGATGACAGAGGCTGATCGTTCCATGCCGCCACTATGGCCTGCACAGCGCGCGGCTCAGTCGCCGGCGCCGCCCGGACGGCCACCCTGCGCACAGGCCGAGGGCGTCACGACCGGAGACCGACTCGCCGAGCGCCACCCTCATGCGTCTTCCGGCAGCACGAACGCGAGCCGATGCTCCGGAGGCCACACATACGAGTCTTCGCAGCTGTAGCCCCCTCAACCAGGCCTGACCGTCCACGAGCGCAGGTGGAACCCTCTGAGGTACGCCACGTCTTCACTCACGAGTTCAGAGCGATATGGATCGCTCCCGGTCGGGGCACGGCCTGCCGACAGGACGGAGTCCCCCAGCACCACCGCTCTGCGCACGGGAAGCGCGACCATGCGCATCGTGCGAGGTCGTCTCAGATCACGCGATCGGGCGGGCGGCGAAGCTGAGTATGTCCGGGGCGAGTCGTGGGTCCGAGAGGACACCCAGGTGACCCTTGCCGGAGTACACGGTCAACGTGGAGTCGGGGATGAGCCGTGCCGTCCTCTCGTACAGTGCTGCGGAGACGAAGTGGTCCGCATCCCCGCACACCAGCAGGACGGGAACCGCGATGGTGGGCAGGATGTCGGCCACCTCGGGGTCGTTGACAGCTTGGGCGGCCAGGAGCACGTCCCTGCGGTCGTACTCGGCCGGGATGATGACGCGCGCCATCACCGACGCCATGAGGCTCCGAAGCCACGGCGTCCGAAGCCAGGGGTTCTGCAGCTGCACCATCACGTCGGCAGCTTCTGCACGGCGTCCCTCGCTGAGCAGTCGCGCGGACTCGAGGGTGGCCTCTCTGGCAGTCGGTTCGAGCGTGTGGCTGGCTGCTACTGCTGCGAAGGATCCGAACAGGTGCGGATGGCGGGCGGCCAGGGCAAAACCGATCACGCCGCCCTGGGAGTCAGCCACCAGCAGGTCGACCCGCCCATGGAAGTCGTCCATGATCAGCTTCGCGTAGTCATCGGCGAAGTCGCTGACGGTGGCAGCGGCAGGCAGATGCGGTCTGAGACCCACCAGGTGCACGGTGTAGCCAGCGTGGACGAACGGTGCGATGGCCTTGGCCATGAAGCGCAGGTAGACCGTCGTTGGCTCTGCGTGGCTGGGGTCGGGGATCCACAGCACCGAACGGACACCGGTGCCGAATTTCACGTAACCCATGCCAGCAGGGAAGTTACCTGCGGACCATCCGGGCGTCGAAGCCTTCCGAGCTCGCAGTGCCAGCGCCGCACCCGCGCCCGCAGCCAGTCCCAATCCGAGCATCGCAGGCTTCATGCGGAACGCTCCTTTCCCCGTGCTCGATGGGTTCGCTGTCGAGGGGTAGGTCACGAGGCAGCGCGGACGAGGTCGGCCGCGATCTGGTCTGCCCACGCGGTGATGGCGTCCCAGTCGCGGAAGTCGCCGGCAGGAAGGGCGTCGCGGGCGGCGGACATGTGGCGGGTCATTCGTTCGCCGATACCGATGGGGGGTGCCTCTGGGTCGTAGGCGCCGAAGAAGACCTGTTCACCGCGGGGGTTCATCATGGCGGTGAGATCGTCGAACTCTTTGGGCCGGGTCGCAGCGAGGACGTCATTGCCTTCGGCGTCGACGCGGTCGGTGCCCAGGGGGCCGCTGCTGAACAGCCAGACCGGCCGGGCAGAGAGCTCGGCGCGGTGCTGCTTGGCGAAGCGCACGGCGGGCTTGAGCCAGTGGAACATGTATGCCGCTCCTCCGAGGACGACCGCATCGTAGTTGTCGAGGCTCTCGACGTCCTCGACCGGTCTGGCCTCGGCCGAAAGGCCGTGGCCAATCAGGGTGGAGGCGATGTGGTCCGCAATTCCGGCCGTGGCCCCGTGCCGGGTGGCGTAAGCGATCAGGACGTTCATGCGATTTCTCCTTCTCCTTGTGTAGCTTTCCGTTGGGTTGTGCGTGTGTGTATCCGGCCGTGTTCTCCCAGTCCGAGAAGGAGGACGCCCCAGGCCATGGAGGCGACCCCGCCGGGGACGCCGAATGAGCCGGTGGCATGTGGCAGGAGCGTTGAGGAGGAGCCAAGAGTGATGGCACCCAGGCCGGCACTCCACAGCGGCAGCCGCCAGCCGTCGACCCTCCACGCAGCCAACGCCGCGAGAGCCGGAATGACGAGGGCGGTGGCCGCCAACTCCGCCAGCCGGTCCCCGTGTGCGCACCGTCCCAGGAAGCAGGACGGGCCGGCGTCCAGGGCGGCGGCGATCATCAGGGCCGCATAGCCGGTACCCACGGCTGCGGCGAGCAGGGCCAGCCCTGCACCGACCCCGCTGGGGTTGCTCCGCGCGTGCAGCAGTCCCCGCGGCTGTGGGTGAAGCACCAGGAGTACGACCGCTGCTGCTGTGAGAACCACACCTCCGACCAAGGGCTCGACCCGGCTCCCCAGCAGTCCGCACAGGGCAAGGGCAGCAGCGGCGAGCAGGCTCTGCCCCACCCCCGCAGCGGGAGGTCGGCGCCGGATCTGGCTCGCGAACCCGGCGCCGATCATCGCGCCCAGGGCGAAGAAGCCGAGATCGCTCACCGGCGTGGTCTCGGTGTAGTTGGGGTCCACCACCCACAAGGATGTCGTCAGTGCGGTGACGGCCACGAAGAGGGGCCAGACGAGGGCCGTCCACAACGCTGCCCACACCACGCGGGCCCGTCTTCGGGGAGCTCTGTCGGTGCCCGTCGAGGCGTTCACCAGGACAGCCGTCGCGAAGATGATCGGGCCGTGAGCGCCGGACACGCCCTGCCTTGTCGGGTCGCGTCGACCTCTACCGATGTATCGAGCGGTGCATGCGCCCGCATCTGGCCACCCTCCTGCGTCAGCACTGCAGCGCGAACTACAGGTCAGACCCACCGGGAAAGGGGTGAATCATCGAGTCCTGCTCTTGTGAGCCTAGGCCTTGGGGGCTGCTGCTGCGCCGCTGATCGCCGACGTGAGGAAGGAGAGCGGCGAGCTGTAGTCGCGCAGCGCCAGCGGCCCTGGTCGTGTCCCCGTGCTAGCGTCAGATCGACCCGCCGTATCAGTGTCCTGCGACGTTTCCGCCCCCCGGTCGATCGGGGGTGCCGCATCGAGGACGCTCGGTGGTCCGGAGGCTCTGCACACGCGGCCCCCGACAGCGATCAAGAATGAGGCAGCACCAGTGGCTACAGGCACAGTAAAGTGGTTCAACTCCGAGAAGGGCTTCGGCTTCGTCGAGCAGGACGGCGGAGGCGCTGACGTCTTCGTGCACTACTCCGCCATCGAGAGCTCCGGCTACCGCGAGCTCCAGGAGGGGCAGAAGGTGGAGTTCGACGTGACGCAGGGCCCGAAGGGTCCGCAGGCGGAGAAGGTCCGGCCCCTCTGAGCTGAGCTGACCACGACCGACTGCACTACGAGGCCCCGCGCGATCCGCGCGGGGCCTCTTGCACCGGTGTGGGCAGAAGGGGCTCGAACGCGCAACCACCTGCTTACAAGTCACCCAGGCATAACGCGCTGACCTGCACATATTGCACGAAACAGTGCCCTATCGACGCCTTCGTGCAGCATACGTGCATCAGTGAAGGCCACCCGCGCCCTCGTCTGCCCGTTGGGCGCGGACGCACCAGCGGTCCGCCGGAGAGCCCGGTAGGCCCTCACAGGGGCGCGTGGACGGCACCTCGGTGCATGTCTCGAAGCCCAGTCACGACATCAGCGTGGGGACGAAGCGTGGAAGGACTTCGACCGGTGGCTTGCGGAAGCTGAAGGACCGGCAGGGACGGCTGCGGATCCTGTCCAGGATCGACCGTCTCGCTCATGGCAATCCCGGTGATGCCAAGGCTGTCGGCCAGGGCGTCCTAGAACTTCGGCTGACCTACGGACCCGGCTACCGGGTCTACTACGCACAACGCGGCAACCGCGTGTGCTCTTGCTCTGCGGAGGGGACAAGTCAACACAGCAGAACGACATCACCACGGCGCACCAGCTCGCCGCAGAGTGGCACGCGACGGAGGACGACCATGACCACTGAGCAGTACACCCGCTTCGACCCGGCCGACTACCTCGGCGACATCGACGACGTCGCGGCATACCTGCAGATCGCGCTGGAGGAGTCTGCCGAGGACCCCACCGCGGTGCCCCGTACCCTCGCGGGGTAATCGCGCGCTCGGGGAACATGAGCGAGCTGGCCCGACGCGTCGGGCTGAGCCGCGACGGGCTCTACAAGGCCCTGTCCGACCAGGGCAACCCCACCTGGTCGACCGTGCTCAGGGTCTGCGACGCCCTCGGTCTCAAGCTCACCTTCCACGCCGTCCCATAGACGGGCGACTCTGCCGCCTGTGGAATCATCGCCGGGCGTTCGCACTGCGGTTGCCTGGCAAGCTGGGTGACGGGGGCCCGAAGGTCGAGCCACCCAGTGGTGGCCCCGCCAGTCTCCTCAGATCCATCGGCGGGGTCATCCTCCGCTTTCGGAGGGTTGGCCGCCCAAGCAAACACGATCAGGCTGCATGCAACGACTACCGCGATGCCCGCCAGCACCATGTTGGCCCGCATGAACGCCTGCCGGACCTTCAGGTATCCGTCGAGCTCGATCAGGGCGCGCACGGTCAAGTCCGGTGGAGTGGTGTACGACGGTGATCCTTCGGTGGGTTGATCAGGCCGTCAGTGCGGGGACGGTAGCAGTGCTTTCCTCCTGTCCGGTGGTGGTCGGGGTGAGGGCGTGGCGGCAGCG
>NZ_JBJFZS010000048.1:0-8385 GCF_045032595.1 Ornithinimicrobium jinqii | reverse complement strand
GAACGGTCGACTCGAGCACCTCCGCGGCCTTGCCCTGGGGTTCCGCACCCTCAGCAACTACATCGCCCGAGCACTCCTCGAGGCCGGCGGATTCAGACCCCGACTACACCCTGCTTTGTGAAGAGCCGGATTCGCCCCTCCCAAGCGCCCCCAACAGCGTCCCCCGCAGCTCGGCTGGCCAGCCTCCTTCGTCCCAGTGGCCGACGTTTCCGCAGGTCACAGCGCGCCCCCAGCGCTCCCGGGAGCGTCGCCCCTGGGTGTGGGCGAACTTTCCGACCCGGCCGCCTATGTCACGTATCGCCGCAGGTCAGAGCCACGCCCCCAAGAAAGACGGGCACGTCCCTGGAAAAGTTGGTAGAGGAGGGGTGGTGCTGGGCGACGTCGAGGCCCCGCGATGGCTGCTCAGGCCAGAGGTCGGCGGCACTGGGCCCTCTTCGACCAGCCCCGTACGTAGCATTTATGCTACACTTGGTGGGTGATCAGGAAGGGGAGGGTATGAGCAAGCACACCGCGTTCTGGGACGACCTGAGCCGCGACCTGCAGGACCCGGAGTTCCTCCGCGAGTACGTCGTGGAGTCCATGCGGATCTCGACCATCGACTCGGTCGTCAACGCCATCGACGACGCGCGCGAGGCTGCGGGGATGTCCAAGGCGGAGCTGGCGCGGGCCATCCAAAAGGAGCCAGCGACCATCCGTCGCCTGCTGTCCTCCGAAAGCGCCAACCCGACCCTGGGCACGTTGGCCGAGGTGGCGGCAGCCCTCGGGCTGCGCATCACCGTCGAGCCGATTCCCCAGGCCGAGCGCGGCCAGATCACCCAGCCCTTGCTCGAGGGCCGGACAGCTGACCCGATGAAGCTTGCCGAGCACCTCAACAAGTTGCGAAGCCCCAGAACGAGGATTCCCGCCTGACGCCGTCAGACCACGGACCGCGGGTTCCGCTTGCGGTACTCCACGCCCAGCCTGCGGACCGCGGCGTAGTCGGCATCCGACAACGTCGTCCGGAACGGCTTGTCCCGCCCGTCGACGACGACCAGTAGCGGCTTGTCCTCGTTCTTGGCCTCGTAGTCGAGGAGGCAGAAGAGCCGGTAGTGGTGACGTCCCGGCCCGTCCATCCGCACCTCGAACCAGCCGTTCATCTCACCCTTCATCGCCTCCCAGTACCCGCCAGCGGCGAAGCGCTTGGGTGGAGCGCTCGCGACGGCCACCAGTGCGGCGCGCATCTTGGCGCGGACGCCGGCTGGGTAGGAGTCGAGCGCTTCGCGGCCTGGGGCGCGCTGGTCCGGGTCGTCGTCCACGTGCCGCCTGAAGAAGACGATCGCATGCGCATCGTCCGACGACGGACCGGTGCGCACCGCGGGCGCTTTCGACCTCGGCGTGGGCGCCTTGCGGCGACCACGCCGGTCGGGACTCATCACAGAGCCGTCCTGCTGTGCAGCTCGGACAGCCGCCGCGCGATCTCGGCGTCGCGGTCGGCGGCGGCGTGCTGGTAGCGCATCGCCGCGCCGGGCGTGGAGTGGCCGAGCCGGCCCATGAGCTCGGCGAGGGTTGCGCCTGTCTGGGCAGCGAGGACGGCGCCGGTATGGCGCAGGTCGTGCCAGCGCAGGTCCGGTCGGCCGGCGGCCTTCCTCGCTGGGTAGTAGACCTTGTAGAGCGTCGACGGCGCCATGTGCCGGTCGCTGTCGGCCGCGGCGGGGAAGAGCAGCGCATCCTTGCCGGTCGCGGTGTGCTGAGACAGATGGGTCTTGACCGTGGCGAGCAGATGCGGCGGGATCGCGACGTCGCGAACGCCCGCGTCGCTCTTGGGTGGGCCGATGATGAACTCGCCGCCGACGCGCACCACGCCACGACGGACCTTGACCCGCCCGGTCCGCAGGTCGACGTCACCGCGGCGTAGCTCGGCCAGCTCTCCGAAGCGGAGCGCACACCATGCGGCGAGCAGAGCCATCAGACGGTAGCGGTCGGGCAGCTCCGTGACGATCGTCTCGAGCTCGGTCAGGGTCGCCGGCTCCACGTGGTGGGCCCGCCTGGCGTTCCCGGCGCCGCGGATGTGCGCCGGGTTGTACGGGATGAGGGGAGTGGGCCGCACGGACGCGGCTCCGGCGAGGATCGTGCGCAGCAGGCTGTACGCCTGCGCCCTGACGGTGTCCCGGCCCGGGGCCACCTGGTCGTACCACGCGTTGACGTCCTCGTGCGAGATCCGGTCGATGCGCTCCTCGCCGAACGTCGGGTAGATGAACCGCTCCAGCAGCATCCGATACTGCTGGCCGGTCGTCGGGCGCAGCTCGCGCCCCCGCGTCCGGCGGGTCTCCAGCCACAGCTCGGCGTACGCGCGGAACGTCGGGGACTCCCGTCGCCGTGCCCCTTGAGCAGCGGCCTGGGGCGCCCAGACCTCCATCCCGATCTCGGCTCGGCGCGCGGACAGCCAGGCGATGGCGTCGTCCTTCGCGTCGAACGTCATCGGCGCCCGGTAGAGACGACCGTCGGGGCCGGTGTAGGCAGCCCGGTAGCGCCCCGACTTGAGCCGCTCCACACGCCCGAACCCACGTCTGGACTGATGGTCCCTGCGAGTCAACTTGTGTCCTCCCAGTGTCGCCTTTCGAGGAACATACGAGGAACAACGGCGTCAAGACCCGTCCAGACGTGTCCAACTTTGTCCCTTGCCGATATGCCCTCTGACCTGCGAGTTTATCAGCAAAGTGGACGGCGGGAAGGGGTCTGTGGTAGCCCCCTCTCTCAAAATTTCAAACCCAGTATCGCCCACCAGTAGTGCACAGCCCCTGACCTGCGAAAACAGGTCGGGGGCTGTCTGGTTCCAGGTCCTTCGTGTCGTCCACGTGTCGTTCGATGCGAGAGGGACTCCGACTCTCGTGGGGTACGCATCACCCACGTGCCGGGCGCCTCCCGTCGTGAATCACGTCCGCCCCTCTCTGGTCCGCTTCTGGAGCTGGTGGACCCCCGAGGCGGACGCGGCCTGCATTTGGGGGTATGAGGACTCAGACTCACACACAGCCCACGACCCCGCGTCGGTACGAGACGCTCGCGGCCGCCGCTGAACGGACCGGTATGAGCACCCGGACCCTGCGTCGGCGTATCGCTGACGGGAGCCTGCCTGCCTATCGCACCGGTGGCCGGATGCTTCGCGTCTCACCGGACGACGTGGATCATCTGCTCCAGAGGGTTCCTTCGGTTGCGGTCTAGACAGGCGGCCTGCAGGCGAGGGCCGTTGCCGTCCGGGCTGATCGAGTTCCTGACCACGCAGCAGCGCAACGTGGCGAACGGGCGTCTGTGGACTCGTCAGAAGCCGCGGCCTTGGCGCTGCGACTGGGTCAAGCCATGGCCCGGGCCCCATTCGCCTGTCAAGCCTTTACTCCATCATGGGGCAATCCTTACCAGGGTCCGGCTAGCGTCCGAACTGTCGCCAGGTGGGTGGGAAGTCCTGTCGGGACGGCGGAGTGGGGTTATCCACAGGCAGTCAGCGGGTGGACCGTTGTCAATGGCCAGGGTGAGGTCCCCAGTTTTGGCCAGGTGAAAGTCCCCACCCTCTGCGGGGTTGATCACTGGGTCAGGTGCTCACCTCCTCGACGTTGGCGGGCCTCGCGCATGCGGTAGGACTGGCCGTTGGTGACCACGGTGGTGGCGTGGTGCAGGAGCCGGTCGAGCATGGAGACGGCGGTGGTGTGCTCGGGCAGGAACCGTCCCCAGTCCTCGAAGGAGTGGTGGGAGGCGATCCCGAGGGAGCGGCGTTCGTAGGCTGCGGCGACGAACCGGAAGAGCAGCTGGGCGCCGGTGTCGTCCAGTGGCGCGAAGCCGATCTCATCGACCAGGACGAGATCGTGGCGCAGCAGACCCTCGATGACCTTGCCGACGGTGTTGTCGGCCAGGCCGCGGTAGAGGGTCTCGACCAGGTCGGCGGCGGTCAGGTACCGGACGCGGTGGCCGGCGAGGACGGCGGCGTGACCCAGGGCGATGAGGGTGTGGGTCTATGCCGAGCTCGGCATAAGACCCACCTGGCCACCGCCCTCGTAGTCAGCGCCGCCCGGCAAGGACACCGGGTCCTGTTCGCCACCGCCACCGACTGGGTCGCCCGCCTGAGCGACGCCCACGACCGCTCCCGGCTTCCCGCCGAGCTGACCCGGCTGCGCCGCTACGGCCTGATCATCGTCGACGAGGTCGGCTACCTACCCTTCGAGCAGGACGCGGCCAACCTGTTCTTCCAGCTCGTCTCATCCCGGTACGAGCACGCCTCCCTCATCCTGACGTCCAACCTGCCGTTCAGCTCCTGGGCCGGCGTCTTCGGAGACCAGGTCGTGGCCGCCGCGATGATCGACCGCATCGTCCACCACGCCGACGTCATCGCCCTCAAGGGCGCCAGCTACCGACTCCGCGACCGCGGCGTCGAGACCCTGCCCAGCATCAAGGTTGAGCAGGAATCCCTAGACTGAAACCGTTCACTCTTCGACCGCCGAAACCGTCCAGTTTTCGAGCGCCGTCAACACGCGTCTACCTGGTCGCGCACTCGATGGGTGGCCTGGTCTGCCGCAGCATGATCCAGAAGATCATCCGCGAGAAGGGTGAGCGGGCCAGCGACTACGTCGACCGGCTCTTCACGTACGCGACCCCTCACGGCGGTATCGAGTTCGACGTCGGCTTCGGGATGTTCGAGGAGATCCGCGACCGCTTCGGCATCAACGGCGCCGACATCTTCGGTCCGGCACGGATGTGGGAGTACCTCAACCCCGGAGAAGCCGGCAAGGCACCCCAGGACTGGGACTCCCGCGAGATCCCCGAGTCCGCGTTCCCGAACAGTCGGGTCTTCACCCTCGTCGGGACCAACCCGGAGGACTACGACGTCGCGCGCGGCCTGTCCTCGAAGGCGGTGGGCGTCAAGAGCGACGGCCTGGTCCAGATCGAGAATGCGTACGTCCCGGGGGCGGAGTGCGCCTACGTCCACCGGGCCCACTCCGGACGGTACGGCATCGTCAACTCCGAGGAGGGCTACCAGAACATGCGGCGGTTCCTTCTCGGGGACCTGGAGGTGACCGCCGACCTCGCCGGGGAGATGGCCCAAGATTCACCAAGAGTGGCGGTGGCCCGGTCTACGCCGTGTCATGTGATCTCCATGACACGGCGCAGACCGGTTTCTATGATCAGTAAGCGGGAGCACCCTCACTCAACGAGGCAGAGCTCCGGGTACGTGTAGTTGTCCAACAGGGCCAGCACGCTATCCGAGATGGCTGACGGCCCGCCGATGACGTCGATGAAACAGGGCTGCAGCTCTGCCAGTGCGGCAGCCGTCGCAGAAGGCAGGAGGTCCTGATGAACAAGCAGCAGCGGGCCGTCGTCCAAAGTGCTCGGTCCTACTGCCAGCGCGTCCGGATAATTCTCGCCCGACGCGATGTAGACGGTGGTGGTGTTGAAAGCGTCCCATCCGTAGTAGTCCGCGATGGCCACCGCCGTCTCGTAGCGGTTGCTGCCCGCAACACGGGTCGCCCCCCCGCCCTGCTGGATCTCTGCGTTCACCTGCTGCTTCGTGTCGCGGGTGCGCTCAGCGTCCGCGGCCTTCTCGACCCCCTGGCCACCCGCCGAGGTGCTGAATACCAGCGCACCCGTAGCCGCTACCGCCAAGCCCGTCAGATAACGCTTCAATTGCCTCAACTCCTGCTTCGTGATGATGCGGAGAAAGCGACGTGCCCGCCCCACTCGCCGGAGAGTCCGGCGTCCGAGACAGTATGTCCTGACAACAGGGGTTTGGATAGGGCAAGATTGACTGGCGAAAGACGGCTTCCACTCATAGGTCGAGATGCGACCTCCGTCCGGCTACGAGGGCTCCCGGGCGAAGCTCCGCAGAAATCCCGGGCAGATGGCCGTCACAGAGGTGCGGGTCGTCCCCGCCCCCACCCGGGTGTCGTGACGCTCACGACCAACCGCTCCCGAACTGTGCCGCCGGACCCGTTCCGCAGCACCCACGTCTACCCCCGACGAGACGGCTACCCGCCGCCGGCGGGGCGAGGACAATGCACAGCGCTTCCCCGACATCCGGTGCAGTTCAACGGGGCCCGTACCGGGCCTGATGGAGGCGCTCATCGCACGCCAGGGTTGAGAGTCATGGCAGACCGAGGGACGAGTTCGTCGTCCCGGGTCGTGCGGGCGAGGTAGGCTCGGGGTCGGGGTCGAGACGCGCGCTGGTGAGTGCCCCTTCGCGGGCTGCGGATGCTCTCGAGCCTGGTCAGGAACGCCGCCCTGGTGCGATCTAGGACCTGCCGGCGTCTGGGCAGGCGTGGACCTGTGGTGGCGCAAGCGCCGCCTGGTGTGTCCCCGAGCCGTTGTGCGCGAGGTCGTTCACGCAGGTCAGGGGCTGACTCACGAGCGGGGTCGCGGGCATCTTCAGAAGGTTTGGGCCTCTGCTACCGCCTCTGCGCGAGACTGCCCCGGCAGGGTCGCCCCGATTGCTCCTCCTTACGTCGCTCACAAGCCGGCTGCCGGTGTCGTGCGGCCTCGTGGGCGTTGGGAGCCCAGTCATCACTGATGAGCGGCCCGATCCGGCCGGGCCGGGACGAACCCCCGCGGGGGCCGTTTCCGCTGTGGACTCGCTCTGGCGCGCTCGACAAGGTCCATGAAGTCCCCGATCGTCACCCCGCCCTCGACGGGGTGCCGGAACAGCTCGTCGCGGCGCACCACGTAGCTGTTGCGACGGCCCACCCGCAGACGGATCAGCACACCGGCCCGTTCGAGATCCCCGACGATCTGCTGCACCGCGCGCTCGGTGATCCCGATGCTCGTCGCGACGTCCCGCAGGAGGGCTTCGGGATTCACCGCCAGACACACGAGCACGTGCCCGTGGTTCGTGAGGAACGTCCAGCCGTCCCGCCTCATGTGAACAAGGATACGGGAATCGGCCTTCGCAGGCGCCGAATAGTGACGGATGACTCACCGTCTGGTGGCGTCGCCAGCACCTTGGTGCGCTCGACCCAGGAGGGCGTCGACCGAGCACCCGCGGGACGGGGTTCCGCCAGCTGCGGATTCGCGAACCGCGTTTCCGGAGTGAGGTTTCTCTTGTGAGGAAGTTCACAGCGGTCCTACGGTCCACACATCCGTGACACCAGGGACACGATCGCAGGGGCGAGGTCCGTCATGTCAGACGACACGACACGCGCAGCCAGAACCATCACCACCACGACATCGATTCTGCTCACGGTGCCCACCAGGGTTGGCGCCATGGCCGCCACGCACCAGGCACGGGGACGGCGGTCGCTACGACGCCGGACCCGACGAAGGTGCCGGACTACGTCGGGCCGTGGCCCAGCCGCAACCCGAAAGGAGCACGACAGTGAAAAAGAACATGGGCATTGCTGCCTTCGCAGCCATCGCCCTTTTGCCCATGGGGCTGGCAAATCCTCCCGCCGTCACCTCAGCCGGTGTCGCCATCCCTGCGCTCGTTGCGGCGCAGCCCGATGTGCAGGACCGCTTCAAGGACAAGGCCGAGAAGGTCAAGGAGAAGCAGGAGAAGAAGATCGACCAGGCAGACCGTGACGCGGCGGCGGCTCGGGCCCTGCAGGACGGCGCGCTCAACCCGCTGATGATGGTGGACGCCGAGGCCATGGCTGCTGCGGTCCCGGGTGAGGCGCCCCGCTACTTCAGCCACCCGAACTACGCGAACAGCCCCCTGCCTGAGCTCACGACAGCACCGGGCGCCAGTGTTCTGGTCGGCAACGAAGCGATCCAGCGGACGGCTCCCACAGACACCGCCACGAACGTCCTCGTGATGAGCCCAGGGGTACTGTCCGACGGATTCTTGAACGGGTTCCAGACCTACGTCCAGGCCGGCTCAGAGAACCGCACCTTCCACGCATACGTGCTGCGCCCCACGGGGACGACGGGCAATGAGTACACGGTGGTGTTCGACAGCGGCGCTCTCAGCACACCCTCGACGCCCGGGGTGGCCACCTACGCCGTGGCGAACCTCGTGGTTCAGGCGGGCGACCGGATCGCCCACTATGGTCAGGGGATTCCCTATACCGCCGGTTCCGGGACGGACAGCATCTACTACCCCACGAGCGCCGTGCCTGCAGCGGGCTCGCCCATCACCCTCGGAACGGCTCCCTACCCGCCATACACAGCCCAGGCGCGGACGTACTCGTTCGCGGCGACCATGGTGGGTCCGGAAGAGATGACCGTCACCGGTGGGATCCGCAAGTTCGTCGACCCGCTGCCCGAAATCCCCGCCGCTGTGCCAGAACCGGGAGACCCCTACCCCGGGTCCGACTTCTATCGGATCGGCCTCGTCGAGTACACCCAGCGGCTGCACTCGGACCTTCCGGTGACCGGCACGAAGTTGCGCGGGTACGTTCAGGTGGACGCGGACGGTACCCCGGTGGGTGAGCCGAG
>NZ_JBJFZS010000047.1:0-8914 GCF_045032595.1 Ornithinimicrobium jinqii | reverse complement strand
GCGAGACCAACTTCTTCACTTCCTTCGGCATCGAGCTCATGCTCGAGATCTTCTCGGTCATCTCATGACCTTCCCCGCCAGCTGTGCCGGCGTGTCAGACCAGAAACACCGTTTGGCGGACAGTCCCCTCTATGTCAAGACGCCGCTGGGAGGGTGGTTCTAGGCTTGGTGGTGGCGGGTCCGGGAAGAGGCTTGTCCGAAGAGCCGGCAGCGGGTTGTGAGCCGGTCGCGCTGGAGTCAGAGTCGTCACCCAGGTGCCCTCCCGGGCCCGTCGTGTGTCCGGCGAGGTCGTCGAGCATCGCCTTGTACACCAGGTCGGACAGGCGCTGTTTGAGGCAGCGCAGCGCTTCCATCGACGTCTTCCCGGCGGCTTTCTTCCGGTCGTAGTAGACCCGGCCCTCGGTGGTTCTGGTGCGGAGCTGGACGATGGCCATGATGTGCAGCACCCGGTTGATCTGCCGGTTCCCACCGCGGGAGAGGCGGTGGCGGACGTGCTCACCTGAGGAGGCGTCGATCGGGGCGGTGCCGGTCCAGGACGCGAAGTGGTTGCGGTCAGGGAAGCGGGTGATGTCCGCGACCTCGACCAGCAGCCGCGCGGCGCCGGAGGGTCCGATGCCGTGCAGGTCCATCAGCGAGGAGCCGGTCTCGGCGACGAGGTCCTTGAGCTCCTTGTCGGCGGCCTTGGTGCGCGCGTAGATCGTGGTCAGGTCCGCGGCCAGCTCGACCGCGTGGGCCTTGCGGACCTTGCCCGCGGCCGTGGTGGGGCGGACCTTCTTGAGCAGTTCCTTGGCCTGGGCCGCGGACAGGAACGTCTTGGCCCCGCCGGGGATGAGCTCGAGCAAGAGCTTGTGCAGCTGGCAGACCTTGCGGACGTGCTCCTCACCCAGGGAGCGGCGCCGGTCCACGCACATGCGCAGCACCTCCAGCTGCTCATCGCCCACGACCGGACGCAGGCCGGACATGCGCACCCCGACCAGCGCGATGGAGTGCGCGTCGGTGGCGTCGGTCTTACGTCCCTGTCCGGTGGTGAAGATGCGCACCCGCGCCGACATCTTCGCCGGCACGTCCACGACCTCCTCGCCGTCGGTGACGAGCCGGTCGGCCACGTGCTTGCCGATGCCGGCGCAGCCCTCGACCGCCCACACCCGCTCGGGCCATCGGCGGGCGTAGGCCAGCAGCCGGCCGTACCCGTCGGCGTCGGTGCCGAACCGCCCGCCGCCGACGATCGCCTCGTCGGCGGTCATGACCTCGATCGTGACGCTGCGCTTGTGCGGGTCCATCCCGATCACGACCCGCGACGCTTGCTCGTCGTCCATGCTCTGCTCCCTTGCTCACGACAACAACGGTGGTGTCGAGCTGGGAGGGCACCGCTACGTACGGCTGGGCATACCCCTCTTGAGCCTCTCGCAGCCCTGGCGGTGACCGGGACGACGCACGCCAATTGTGAGCCTCACGCCAAGAGCGTGGGCAGCCGCAAAGAGAACGACCGCCCCGGTCACCTGAGACCGAGCCTGGCCGGGCCCGATCCTGCCGTCAATGAAACACGTAGCCGCTCTACGCGTGTGAGTCAGGGCCTTGAGCGCTTCTCCCTGTGGGCCAAGACGTTTTCGGAGTGCCCCCAGCTTGCCTAGCAAGCCGAGAGTCTCGTACGAGGGGAGTCCTGGTCGGGAGATAGTCGACCGCTGTAGGTCGAACCTCTCGACGTCTACCGCCACCCGAGGGCAAGCCGAGCGCCTCGACCCGTTGGGCCCGGCTCAGGTGCGTGCCGCCTCGACGACGGCTCGGGCCGTGGCCTTTGCCACGGCGGGTGCCTCGGGGTCTGCGTCGAGGGCACCGCTGGCCAGGCCCCCGTCGAGCAGCATGGTCAACGACCGGGCGAGCGCACCAGGGTTGCGCGCGCCCGCCTGCTCCGCCAGACCGCGCACCCATGCGAGAACGGCTGTCTTGTGCGCGACCGTGCGGGCGTGCACAGGGGTGGTGGGCTGCGACTCGGCCGCTGTGTTGATGAACGCACAGCCGCGGAAGCCTTCTCGACGACAGGCGTTGGAGAGCGCGTCGAACATGCCGACGAGCTGGTCAGCGGGGTCGGGCCCCGCAGCCTCGGCGGCCTCCCTGAGCTGGCCGGTCCACACGTCGTCGACCTTGTCGAGGTACGCGACCACGAGGTCGTCCTTGGACGGGAAGTGCTTGTAGAACGTGGCCTTGGCCACCCCGGACTCGGCGATGATCAGGTTGACCCCGACCCCTCTGATGCCGCGGGCGTAGAACAGGGCGATCGCCTGGTCCAGGATGCGCTCACGCGCCGCGCTCGGACGAGCCGCGGCGACAGGGGCGGGGGACATCGGCGCTCCTCTGCTCGGCGTCGGCCAAGCATACCTTGCCACAAGACAGACCCGTCTGTTAGCTTGATGGCAACCCGACGTAGACAAGCCTGTCTACCACTACGAATCACCAACAGGAGCTCTCATGAAGATCGCCGTCCTCGGTACCGGCATGGTCGGCCGCGCGCTGGCCGCGCGACTGTCCGGCCTGGGCCACGACGTCACCATCGGCACCCGCGACCCGCGGGCCACCCTCGCCCGGACCGAGCCTGACGGCATGGGCAACCCACCGTTCCAGACGTGGGCGGCGGCTCACCCCGACGTCGCGCTCGCCCCGCTCGGCGAGGCAGCGGCCGGCGCCGAGCTGGTCGTCAACGCGACGAACGGGTCGGGAGCCCTGTCTGCCCTGGAGCAGGCCGGCGCCGACCACCTCGCCGACAAGGTGCTCATCGACACCTCGAACCCTCTCGACTTCTCGCAGGGGTTCCCTCCCACCCTCTTCGTCAAGGACACCGACTCCCTCGGTGAGCAGATCCAGCGAGCCTTCCCCCAGACCCGGGTGGTCAAGACCCTCAACACCCTGAACGCCGACCTCATGGTCGACCCCGCCGCGCTCGGCGCCGAGTCGTCGGTCTTCGTCTCCGGGGACGACCCGGCGGCCAAGGCCACGGTCACCGAGCTGCTCGAGAGCTTCGGGCACACCGACGTCATCGACCTCGGCGACATCAGTACCGCCCGGGGCACCGAGATGCTGCTCCCGATGTGGCTGCGACTCATGGGCGCCCTCGGCACCGCTGCGTTCAACTTCAGGATCGTGCGCTGACGTGAGCACCATGACCGGCAGGACCGTGCTGGTCACCGGCGGGGCCGGTGGGATCGGGCTAGCCACGGTTGCCGGTCTCGCCACCCTCGGGGCCCACGTCGGCATCGTCGGACGCGACGCGCGCGGTGGCCGGCCGCTGCCCGGCAGCTCCGTGGCTCCGGCGGACAGGTGGACGTCTTCGTGGGCGACGTGTCCGCGCAGCTCGAGGTCCGCCGCCTCTCGGAGGAGGTGCTCGCGGCATACCCGCGTCTGGACGTCCTGGTCAACAACGTCGGGGGGGGGGGGGGGGGGGTACTGAGCGACCCGGCACATCACTGTCGACGGTCTCGAGCGCACCTTAGCGGTGAACCACCTGGCCTGTTTCTCCTGACCTAACCTGATGCTTGACCGGCTGAAGAACTCCGGCCGGGCGGGGTCGCGCCGACCCGTGACGACAGATCACAGAACGGGCATCCGACGGCGACGTCGCGTCGCCGAGGGAGCGGAGTAGGAGGGTCAGCCAGAGTTCGACCAGCTACCATCTTTACCGTCAAGCGGCCGTGAGGTTGACTCCGCGCGGTGGACTCCTGACCGGACTAAGGACGGCCGACCCTAGGTGCCGAAGGCCTGTTGCCTAACCGATCATCTTTCCCGCGATGGAGTTGTCCGGGAGCGGGGCGATGTGGTCGCACCGTCTGCAGCGGAGCACCTCGACTCCATCGATGTGCTTGTGCCGGTACCTGTGCCCTATCGTGCGGCACAAGATCCTCTGGTAGTTCATGCTCCATCGTTGCACCCACGGTGACGCAGGTCTAGACCTCGACGAGTTTCACCCAGTGAGGCTTCGCCTCTGACCGCCGAGCCGGGGGCTGGCCTGCCAGGGTGAGCGCGGCCCATGCTGGGGTATGGACACGTTGACGGTGAACGATCTGCTGGAGGGTCACGTCCAGCTCGACGTGGAGTGCTTGGACCGGCTCTACCTCAACGGGTACGTGCCGAACCATTAGGTCGGCGGCCAGGTGGTGTCCTTCATGACCAAGCACCTGGGAAACGAGATCCCGTCCCCGGCGATCAGGGAGAAGATCGGCACCGCCTTCCGCCGGGGTGTCAGGTCGTTCGCCGAGGACAACGACGTGCCGATCGTGAAGTTCGGCAAGGGGGATCGCAAGCAGGACGTGATGCGCCCGCACCTGGCCCGGCAGGCCAAGAGCGGCGCTCGGGCGTCGCGGCGATGGCGGTGGCTCAGGAGTATCAGAACGTCTTCGCGGCCAACCAGCGTGAGGACCGCGGCGACACCGGCCGACAGGTGTGGTTCTCCTTCACCAAGGCCGACCGACGGGTCACCTGCTTCTACTCCTACCTCTGGGACGAGGACTTCGGACCCGCGTTCATCAAGGTGTGCGCCTACTTCCCCTACCCGGTCAAGGTGGCTCAACGGTCACGAGTGGGCCAAACGGCAGGCGACCCGGTCCGGCATCGGGTTCACCGCACTGTCCAACGGGTTCGCCACCCGCACCGACCCGGCCGGGTTGCAGGCGATCTGTGACCGGCTCGGACCAGGGACCATCACCGTGTTCTTCGAGCGCTGGATGAGCAGGTTACCGCTGCCGTTGAGCGAGGCGGACCATGACGCCGGCTACTGGTGGGAGCTGTCGATGCGACAGATCGAGACCTCCCGCACCATCGTCTTCGACGCCCCGCGCCACGCCCGGGCATTCTTCGAAGCCCTCGTGGTCGACAACCTCGACATCGGCCGTCCCGATCGTGTCGAGGTGATCTTCGCCGGCCACCCCGCCGGTGGGGACGTCCACCCAAGGTCGAGCCGACCTACAAGACCCGCATCGCTACCCGTGACACCGTCGGGGTGACCGTCAATGCGGACTACAAGCACTCCCGGGTCAAGCAGTACCTCAAGGACGGCCGGGCGCTGCGGATCGAGACCGTCATCAACCATCCCGGCGACGTCATCTGCAAACGACGTCTGCAGCACCTTGACGAGCTGCAGGCCAAGGCCCGTGACATCAATCGCCGCCTGCTCGATACTGAACGCGTCGGGCAGGGCTGTGTCCTTGCGAGCCCAGCCTTCGAGCGGGTCGCGCAGTCCACCCTCGACCAGGATGGCAGGAGGTCGCCCGCGCTACGGTTCGGAGATCGTCGGGTCATGGCCCTGCTCTGCGCCCTGTGTGTCGGGTCTGAACGCCCTCGGATTCACCAACCGGAGCCTGCGTGCCCAGGTGAGCCATCTGCTCGGCGCCGCCTACACCGTCAACCAAGCCAGCTACGACCTCGCCCGGCTACGCCTGAACGGACTCATCGAACGGCGACCCGGGACGAACACCTACGACCTGACCGCCGACGGCCAACGCGTAGCCATCTTCTACACCAAGGTCCATGACCGACTCCTACGACCGCTGATTGCCGCCAACCAGCCGCCCGCGCCACGAGACCTCCGTGACGCCCTTCGCGTCGTTGATCACCACGTCCACGCCTACACCGCCCAAGCACGCCTGGGAACCGCAGCCTGAAACTCAAGACGAACGCCTGAGTTTGGAACCCCTTGCTTCGCTAGAGTGCCCGCGAAAAGGGGCCGGTGCCTCATCTAGGAACCGATGCCGAGCAGACCCAGGCCATCGGCCGCGTCCACCGATCGGGCAGGAGGAGCCGGTCACGGCGTGGCGGATCATCGCCGCGCAGACCCTCGACACGAGGATCGCCGAGCTCATCGACAGCAAGGCGGGACTGGCCGCTCGGGCGCTCGACGGGGCTGACCAGGAGATCTCCGGCTCCTCCGACGTGCAGCTCGAGGCGCTCGTCACGCTTCCCGAGGAAGCGTTGGAAAAGCGGATCAGCAGGCAGGCGTCCTGACGCCGAACGATCCAATCCGCGAGGACGTAGCGACCACCATCTGCAGGACCACCACGGATCCCGACCTGCCCTGACGGCCACGCCACTCAGCGCCCTCAGAATCACGTACTCATTTGGCGCGCACAGGTCTATTCCACGGCGCGTTGACCGAGCCAGATCGGTCGAGATGGATCGCCCAATTCGAGAGCGATCCAGACCCCGACGCCGATGGCGGGGAGCTCTGTGGTGCCCGGAACCGGTAGGCACGCCGCTGCCCACACCGGGTGACCGCTGACCTCAGGAATCCGAACGAGCAAGCGCTGTCGCGCGAGCGGGTCCGCGTTGTCGAGCACGGTTGCCCGGTAGAGACCGCACGAGGCGCGCGGTAGCTCCTCGTTCTCATCGGTGTCAAGAACCACCCGACCCTGTTGCACGACAACCGACGAGTACGTTCCGGCGTACCTGCGACGCACGCGGATCGGGCTGCCAGATGGTGGTCGCCGACCATGCACGCCGTCTCCGAACTCGATGACGCTGGCACCGTCTTCGCGTCGCCTGACGAGATAGTGATGGTCTTCTGGGGCAGAGCCGGCGAGGTCCGCCACCTGCTGCCACGACGCTCCGTCGACCTCGACCTCGACCTCGAGCTCGAGCTCGAGTCGCCGACCCACCGACGCATCACGGCGTGCGCTGCCCAGGCAGCCCTCACCCTCGAGGCGCTGGGTGTGACTGGCGAGCAGGTCACCGACCAGTGCGAGCAGCTCCACCAAGGCCACGCCCGGATCAATGTCCGCCTGGTCCGTCCAACCCCGCAGCTCCTTGCGAGCACGGATGACCAGGCCATCGAGATCGGGCCGCTCTTGGGCGCCGTCGTCGCTGATCATCTGCTCATCGGCCCAAATCGCGGCTCATGAGCGCCATTATGTGCCCGTCGACGGCCTCCATCGAGAGGAACGGGGCAGCGTGTGGACACGAGAAGCAACAGAGCGGGCCCCACGGAACGCGAGTCCATCTGCGTAGCTGCGTCAACCGATGCGATGCTTGGCGTCCACCCTCACGCCGGCCGGGTTGACCCGCCGCGGCCGGCCATGGGACGGCGGACACGCACGCGGTGGACGGGCCCGCTCGTCCTGCCCGAGACTGGACAGACCTGACACGAAGGCCACACCCATGACCATGCTGCTGTACTTCGAGTTCCCATCCGACGGTGTGGTGATGTCGGGACCTCCGGCCCTATACGGCGCACCCCGACAAGGGGTAGGCAGGGAGTAGCGCGAACGGCCAAGGCAGGACGTCGCAGAGCGGGGAGGAGCAGAGGTATGTCACCGGATCGGAGCATCATCACCTGGCCTCAGAAGACGCCCGTGGACAGAGCCCCGCGGAGTGGTGGGCTTTGAGGTGATGCTCGTTGCCTACCGGTCGCTCTTTTCGAGGGCGACGGTCCCAGTATCGCTGGTCGGGTAGAGCTTGGCCATGGAGGCTTCGGAGAGGTAGCGGCGGTCGTCGACCTGCCATTCGTCGTGGATGTCTGCGAGGACGGCTCCGATGAGGCGGATGACGGCGGCCTCGTTGGGGAAGATGCCCACGACGCGGGAGCGTCGTTTGATCTCCTTGTTCAGCCGCTCGAGGGGGTTGGTGGACCAGATCTTGCGCCAGTGCTCGCGGGGGAAGACCGCGAACGCGAGGACCTCGGACTTCGCGCCGTCCATGAGCGGGCCGGTCTTGGGGTACCGGTTCGCGAGGTCGTCGCGGACCTTGTCCCACTGCTTGGCCATGGAGGCCAGGTCGGGCTGGGCGAAGATGGTGCGGAAGACCGCGGCGACCATCTCGGTCTCGGCCTTGGGCACATGCGCGAGGACGTTGCGGATGAAGTGGACCCGGCACCGCTGGTGGGACGAGCCCTGGAACACCCGGGTGAGGGCGGCGACCAGGCCGGCGTGCTGGTCGGAGATGACCAGCTGCACACCACCGAGGCCGCGCTTGCGCAGGCCGGTCAGGAACGCGCGCCAGAAGACCTCGTCCTCGCTGTCGCCGACGTCCAGCCCAAGGATCTCGCGGCGGCCGTGCTCGGTGACACCGGTGGCGATGACGACGGCCTTGGACACCACCATCGCGGCCTCGGTGCGCACGTGCAGGTAGGTCGCGTCCAGGTACACGTAGGGGAAGCGGGCGTGGTCCAGGCGGCGGGTGCGGAACGCGCCGACCGTCTCGTCCAGCCCGGCGCAGATCCTCGAGACCTCGGACTTGGAGATTCCGGTCCCGCCCAGGGCGACCACCAGGTCATCGACCGAGCGGGTGGACACGCCGTGGACGTAGGCCTCCATCACCACCGCGTACAGCGCCTGGTCGATCCGCCGGCGCGGCTCCAGGATGGACGGGAAGAAGCTGCCCTGACGCAGCTTGGGCAGGGCCACCGTGACGTCGCCACCCTTGGTCGTCAACAGCTTCGGGCGGGTGCCGTTGCGCTCCGTGGTCCGGTCCGGAGTGCGCTCGTACCGGGCGGCGCCGATCACCTGCGCGGCCTCGGTCTCGATCAGCTCCTGCAGGACCATGCGCACGGACTCGCGCACCAGATCGACGCCGTCGCCGGCGCGAAGTGCGTCCAGCAGGTCGGACACGGCAGACTGGGAAAGGGTCATCGGTGAGATCTCCTCTGGTGAGTACTTGGCGGTACACACCGAGCATCTCGCCGATGACCCCTCTACGTCACAGAGCCACACCCACTCCCCAAACCCCACCACTCCACGGGACTCTTACCGCCCGTGTGCTTGCGTGCGGAGCAGGACAACCAGGGAAAGGGGCAGCAGCAGGGTTGGCTGGGGGTCTGTCCGATGAACGGTGGTTCTGGTGTTCATCTCAGAGGTTCTCCGCGGCCGGCATGCGGTCGGCGAAGGTGACGGCGAAAGCGTTGAGCGCGGGCTTCCACCGCATGGTCCATCGTGCCTGC
>NZ_JBJFZS010000046.1:0-10710 GCF_045032595.1 Ornithinimicrobium jinqii | reverse complement strand
GGACCCCGGAGAACCGCAGACCGGCAGCGCCAGCCGGCGCTACCCCACGCCCACGCGCCGAATCCGGACGAGAACGACGATCACGCCCACGCCGAGCGCACCAGCCCCACCTCATGAAAGACCGGGGTTAGGCACAAGGGGGCCAGGGCACCACCACCTACCGGGGGCGCTAGCGTTGGCCAACGTGTGCGCCGCGCCCGTCGACCCGACGTTCTTCCTGCCTGCCGCCACGGTCTCCGAGGCCGTCGCGCGCATCTTCTCCCTGACGGGCGGATCCCAAGAAGGCAGCACCCGCGGGGAGAAGCGGGCCATCCTCGCCCTGCGGGACGCGCTCTCGCTAGACATGGATGTGTCGCGTACGAACGCGCACATGGCCAGGCGGATCGCGGAGGAGCTCGAGATCGAGTGGGAACCGACGTACGTCGTGCGCAACAAGCTCAACCTCGACGGCCTCAACGTCCTCCTCCGAGGCGCCACGAGGGCCTACCACGACGACTCGCTCAGGCGCCTCGCCGGACGGCGGCCGACGAGGCTCGACGGTCCTGAGTGGGCGGCGTTCCAGCCAGCACAGTCGAAGATCGAGGCTGTAAACCGGATCAGTTCCTTGACCCATTCCGGTCCCGAGTGGCTAGGCCCTGGCAGCAAGGAGCACAAGCGTGTGCTCGTGAACCTCGCTGTCCGCATGGCGCCGCACCTCGACACCGGGCTTACAAAGACCAATCTCGCGGCGGCACTCGCCCGTGAGTTCGACGCACCGTGGTCCGACGACTGCGAGTCCACCGGCGAGACCATCTCCCTTGCCGGCCTCAACACTCTCTTGGCAGGCGCGGAGCGTCGCCTCGGCAGACTCGGGGCCGACCGGAGCATGCTGCTGGGTACACCAGAGGAGGAAGGGAAGGCGCTGGCAGCTGCTCTGCTCGATGCCTGGCGTGCGTCACGACAACCTGACGGTGGCAGGCGGGTCGTTTGGGACGGGCGCAGCAGTATCCAGTGGATGCTCGACCAGGGAATGACGGAAGGCCCGAACCAGAACGAGTGGCAAGGGTTCTACTGGGAGGCGCGAGGGAGGGCCGTGCTCAACGCAGCGTTCTCTCCCAACCCGAAACCCCCGAGAACGCGTTACGGCAACACGTCCTTCGACTACTCCCTGCGGTTCGTCTGGGACCTCAAAGCTCACACCGAGAGTTGGCGTAACCCGGTCTCGGGTGCCATCCAGAGGGGTCAGGGAGTGGCGCCACTGAACGACCAGGCGTCGATGAGCGCCTGCATCACCGAGCAGGGCCTCGGGTTCCTCATGGTCGGGGGGGTGGCTGTCGCTGACGAGGACGGTGCCTTCGTGGAGTGGCACAGGGCTTTCAAGGCGCAACAAGGGGTGAAGTCGAAACCGTCCAACTCCGGGGTGTCACGACGGCGCAAGGCCGCCTTCGAGCCGCTGCACGTCGAGGCGTTCTACTTTCACAACGTCGCTGCACTTGAGGCGGCCAAGGCGGCGGGGCAAGTTTCTGGTTTCCACCAGGGCAAGCAAGCCCCCGGCACCAGCGGCAGGGAGGGTGGCTCGCGTCGGCCCAAGTACAACCTGAGCGTGCCGCGGGCCAGAGGCACGACTATCGCCACTGCGAGGTTCGACTGGCCCCGGGGCTGACCCCCCCCCCCCGGCAGCGGGGGCAGCGCACCCGTTTCGGATCGACGGCCGCACGGGCGGCGGGCTCGTCATCGGGGTATCGAGGTGTCGACGGTGGTGCCTTGGTGGTGGTTCGGGTGCCGCTCGGGGCGCAGTCTCCTGACGTCGCGCGAGTGGCCGTCTTCGGTCTTCCGTGAGCGGCGGGCCCAGTCTGAGGGCGCCGTGAGGCGCCATTCCAGGCGGCTCTGGTACTTGGCGGGGTCAGCGGCCTTCAGCGGAGGTCCGGTGGGTCTGGTGTCGGTCGGTGGTACGCCGTGGGCGGCTCGGAAGACGGCGAGGTCACCGATCAGACGGTCGTCCACGTCCGGGGGCACCGAGCGCATCCACGGGGTGGACTCGATGGTTCCCGGTACTTGACTCTCGTCCGCGACCCGGTCTGCAAGGTCATCGATCCTCGTGGCGAGTCTGGCTAGGTACTCGCCGGTGTCCGGCTGGTCGCGGAGAGCGGCAGGGACTTCCGGCAGCCAGGGCAGGGGCCCGCGGCCGCAGGTGCGTCTGAGGGTGGTGCTGATGCGCCAGGAAAGCGCGGCGGCGGGGTCCTCGGCGTCGGTGAGGCTCTCCTTGCCCCGGTACCAGGTGGCGGCCTGGATCACCGCGCGCGGTGCTTGGCCGTCGAGCCACCGCACCGAGACCTCGCTGCGCAGGTGCGGGTAGGCCGGCTTGGTGGTGATGCCGGGCAACCACTCCTCGAAGGAGGCGTCCAAGGCCGCCATCCGCTCCTGGCCCAAGACCTGCTGCGCGAGGACTGGGAGAGCGTCCTGGTAGGCCAGGACGGCCTCGCGCAGGTCCCTTGCGGCGTCGCCACGCTCGACGGTGGTTGCGGACAGTGCGCGACCGTCGTGGGCGAGGATGTCGGTGAGCACCTCACGGGGATCCACCGTCGGCTCCTCGACGCCGAGACCCACACCGTCGGTGGCAGCCGTGGGTGTGCCGATGTAGAGGTGATTGGACTCCCGGCCCCGGGAGAGCGCGACGTAGAGGGACTGCCGCGTCTCCGTCCCGGTGAGGACGGTGTGGGTGGTGTCGACGGTGGCGCCCTGGGCGCCGTGGATCGTGCTGGCGTAGCCCAGCTGCAGATGCTGCGCGACGTACCCGGGGGGCAGAGCCACGCGGGCGGAAGCGGCGCGTGTCCGTCCGCTGAGCCGTTCCAGCGTCACGCTGCGGTCGGTGCCGACGTCGAGGACGCGCCACCGGTCCCCGTTCTTGACCCACGATCCGTCGCGGGTGCGCAGGGTGCGGTCGTTCCGCCGGGTGACGACCAGGTCGCCGGCGCCGACATACGTGCCGTCGGCGAGGGGGACCTCTGGTCCAGGGGCGCTACCGGTGGCGTCGAGGCGGTCCTGCCGGGCGCGCTCGTTGAGCTCTCGGACCGTGTCGCGAGTCGCGGCCAGCAGCAGACTGCTCCAACCCGCGTCCTGGTCGGCTTTCCAGGCGGCGTACGCCGCCTCGGCTGTCGTCGCGACGTCGCCGGTGTGGACGCGGCCGTTGTCGAGGTAGTGCTCCAGGCCTGCCGGGTCGCCGTCGCGGACCGCGAGAGTGGCCGCTCCTTCGGCCGGGTCGATGAACCGGTGCAGCTCGGTCAGCATGGCCGTGGTGCCGCGCGCGTAACCCTCCTCTGCGAGATCGCGGAAGATCCCGCTGGCCGCGACGGCGGACAGCTGCTGGTCGTCCCCGACCAGCCGCACGCTGCCGCCCGCCTCGACCACGTGCCGGACCACGTCCGCGAGGTCCCGGGTGCCGGCCATGCCGGCCTCGTCAATGAGCACCAACGTTCTCGGGCCGGCTCCGTGGGTCGCGGCGTGCGCTGGATCACCCGCGGGTGGTGGAGCGCCTACCGCGGTGCGGGTGGTCCGGTGGAGATGCTTGGCGAGAGTGTCTGCGGGGACACCGGTCGTGCGGCCGAGCTCCTCCGAGGCGACCGCGGTCGGTGCCAGGCCCAGGACGGTGCCGCCGGAGGCTTCCCAGGCTCGGGCGAGGACGCGCAGGGCTGCGGTCTTGCCGGCACCGGCCGGGGCGAGGGCGACCTGCACCCGGCACCCGCTCGTGGCGAGGCTGCGGACCATCGCCGCCTGGGACCGGTCCAAACTGGGTCCGTCCGCGGTCTCGTCGCTGAGGACGGCGTCGACCAGATCCGCGGAGGCTTGGCGGCCGTCGCGACGCAACCCCAGCGCGAGGAGATCGTCCTCGGCGGCCAGGATCGCCTTCGAGGTGTAGGCCTGGCTGCCGTGCACCGTGTGGGCAGACTGCCCGTCCGGGCGGCGCAGCACCGCGGATTCGCCCAGATCCGGCGGCACCCCGACCGGGACCGAGAACCCCTGCAGGACCCAGCGCTCGACCTGGCGCCCGTGCTCCTCGAGCCGGGCCAGGGGCACCTGGGCGGTGCGGAGCTGGCGCAGGGTCTCGGCGCGCACGTGCCACACCTGCCAGGTCGCTCGCGACCCCTCCAGCACCGACAGCACGCGCGCGGCGATGATCTGGGGACGCACGTCCCCACCCCGCCGCTGTCGAAGGTGTCCCGAGAGCGTCCCCACCCCCGGACCTGCGGCGATATTCACGTCCCCACCGCGCCCCCGGTTGCGTCCCCACCTCGTCCCCACCGCCGCGGCGACCATCTCCTCCGGGCTCCTCCCTTCACGGGCGAGCACGGTCGTAGCCTGCTCCCGCCAGGCGTGACGCTGCTCGGCCTCGGAGCGAGGTTCGTGCTTGCCGGGCCTGGTCTCCAGGTTGGCCTGCTGCGCCAGGGCCAGCGACTCGATCGCGGTCGGCGTCCTCCCGTGGTCGGCCAGGAACGCCGACGCCAGCACTCGCTGCCGCGCCTCGATCGCCTGCCGCCGGGACGACCACGCCGCGAGCATGGCCGGGACGATCCCGGCGATCTCCCGCACCGGCCGCTTGCCCTCCACCCCCGGGCGGTCGACGAAGGCGACCCCGAGCCGCTCCACCAGCCCGGCCTCCAGGTGGGTGTTGTAGTGCTCAGACGCCATCACCTTCGCCTTGAACAGCATCCGCCCGTCCAGGGTCAACCACCGCCCGCCCTCCTGCGGCAGGGACTGGACCTTGTTGGAGACGACGACGTGGGTGTGCAGGTCCGGGTCCCCGGTGCGGGAGTCCCGGTGGTCGAACGCCGCCGCCACCAACCCGACCACGGGCACCTGGCGGATGCCGCCCTTGCCCACCCTCGTGAACGCCACCTCCGCCTCCAGCATGGCCAGCGTGGCTCGGACCGCGTCATCGTGGGCGGCCTCCACCTGCTGGGCGACGTCGGTGGGGGCGAGGGCCCACAGGGTCGAGACCGACTTCACCGGCGAAAACGTCAGGTCGAACCCGGCCACCGGCACCTGCGCGGGCCGTGACGCCCTGGCCACGAACCTGGTCAGCTCGGCCTCGTCCACCGGGGCACGGCCGTGCCGCTGCTCGAACGCCGCACGGGCGACGTAGGTGCGGATCCGCGCCCGCTCATGCGCCGGGATCGGGGCGTTCCACGCCAGCCCCCGGCTGGTGTTGTGCTCGCTGAACGTGCGCGCCGTCACCTGCCGCAAGGTCGTGGCGTCGAACGTCGGGAACGCCCGCCCCAACCCGCCCCACCCCTTCACGGCGGCGTCGGGCTCACTGGAGCGGGGATGGCGGCCCTGCCCGAAGAGCAGCTTCATCTGCTCCTCAGTCACCACGTCGCTGACCTGTAGGTCGAGGCCGGAGAGGCCGCTACCGAGCCACCGACCCGGCGCCTCGCCCTTCTCCTCGTAGTAGGAGGCGAGGCCCACCTGCCGCTTCTCGGTGGCGTCGTGGGCCGCAACCTGCTTCGTCAGGTACGTGTACCCGCTGCCGGCGGCGAGCTTGTGCAAGGTCATCACACCTACCCAATGCGGACGAACGGCCCTCTGGGAGTCACTTTTCTGCCACCAATTTCACCGAGTGCACCGGGTGTGTCCTCCATCTGCTGCTGCTGGCTGTCGGTCGGTCGCGGGGCTGCTCAGAAAAAAAGTTGAAGAAAGTGAGTCCCGGAGGGGGGTCTAGTCCGCTTTAGGGGGGTAGACGGGTTCGTCGTCGGGTGGGTTATCCACAGGGACGGTCGAGTGCCTGTCTGGTCCGCACGGGATCTGGCCTACTGGAGGTCGGTCCCTGACGAAGGGAGTGGACATGTCAACGATGGCAAGCGGGAGTCCGGAGCAGCGGCGCAAGGCGCCTGTCGGCCCGATCCAGCGGCGGTGGTACACGGTGGCGGAGGTCGCCGAGATGCTCGGCTACGGGCCGACGAAGGTGCGCATGATGTGCATCTCCGGCGACCTGCGCTCGCTCAAGGACGGCGGGTCCCGGCGCATCCTGCCGGCATGGGTCGACGAGTACGTCGCCAAGCGGGCGGCCGAGGCAGAGGCGGACTGGCCGTGAGCAGGCGAGCCAACGGAGAGGGGTCGATCTACCCCTACCGGAACGGCTTCGCAGCCCACGTGTGGATCACCACCCCCGCGGGCCGGCGCCAGCGCAAGTCCGTCTACGCCAAGACCCGGGCCGAGGTCCACGAGAAGTGGCTCCGCCTGCACGAGCGGGCACGGCGCGGACCGGTCGTCCCGGTCTCGCCCAAGCTCCGCGACTTCCTGGAGCAGTGGCTCAAGGAGACCGTTCGACCCGGGCTCTCGCCGGCCACCGCGAGCAACTACGAGATGTTCACCCGGCTCTACATCGTGCCCGACCTGGGGGACCGCAGCCTCGAGAAGCTGGCGGTCCGCGACGTCCAGACGTGGGTCAACGCTCTTCGGGTGCGTTGCCAGTGCTGCTTCCAGGGCAAGGACGCCGCGCGCGCTGAGCCCCAGTGCTGCGCGCGCGGTCAGTGCTGCCAGGAGGTCGCCTCGGAGTGGACGGTCCACCAGGCGTGGCGCGTGCTCCGCGGGGCGCTGACCCAGGCGATGCGGGAGGAGCTCGTCTTCCGCAACGTGGCCGCGCTCGTGCGCGTGCCCGTGCCCCGGGCGACGAGATCAGCCGTGTGGTCGGTGGACGACGCGCGGCGGTTCCTCGAGTCGGCCCGTGATGCCGGGGATGCGATGTACGCGGCCTACGTGCTGCTTCTCGTGCTCGGGCTACGCCGGGGCGAGGCGCTCGGACTGGCGTGGGAGGACGTCGACCTGGAGCAGGGTGAGGCGTACATCGCCTGGCAGGTCCAGCGGGTCGACGGCCAGCTGCTCCGGCGTCGGACGAAGACCCCCTCGTCGGACGCGCCGCTGCCCCTGCCGGACATCGCCGTGCGGGCACTCGAGCGGCACCGGGCCGAGGAGGATCGGCGACGGGTGGCCGCCGGCGACATGTGGGGCGACTGCGGGCTCGTCTTCACGACCCGTCTCGGCGACCCGGTCGATCCGCGCAACTTCCACACGGCGTTCAAGACCCGGGCGCGCAAGGCCGGCGTCCCGATCGTCCCCGTCCACGCCACGCGGCGGACCTGCGCGAGCCTGCTCGTCTCGCTCGACGTTCACCCCCGAGTGGCGATGGCGGTGCTGCGTCACAGCAGGATCGCGATGACCATGGAGGTCTACTCGCAGGTCTCGTCCCAGGCCACGCGCGAGGCACTGCGCCAGCTCGGCGGACGGTTGGGTGATGACTCGGCTGGGTAGGACGGCTGTCACACCTATGTGACGAACGGAGATGTCACGGCTCGGCGACAACAGCAAACGTCGTGGTACGCTGACATTAAGAGATGCCGCACATCCGTGACATCCACGGGTCTGGAGATGAATCTGTGCTCAGCACGGTGCGAGACCTCGGTGCCGCCGTGCGGCGAGCGCGCCGGGAGGCCGGGTTCAGCCAGCAGGCCCTGGCGGACCGAGCGGGGGTCTCCCGCCAGTGGCTCTCCCGCATGGAGGCAGGTAAGGGCCCGTCGGCCGAGCTGGGCAAGGTGCTCGACGTCCTCGCCGCGCTCGGACTCGCGGTCGACCTGGTCGCCGCCCCCGCGCCCGACGCCAAGGACGATGACCCGTTTGCCGGTCTTTTCGAGGACGGCCCATGACGGGATACTTGAACGTCTACCTCGACGGCGTCCTCGCCGGACAGCTGGCGCAAGCCCCGGGAGGGGCGCTGGCCTTTGCCTACGACACGGCTTACACCGCCCGTCCCAGCCCCACACCGCTCTCGCTGTCGATGCCGCTGAGTGGGTCGCGGCACTCGAACCGTGTCGTCTCAGCCTGGCTCGAAGGGCTCCTCCCGGACAGCCTTGCCGTCCGGGAGGAATGGGGTCGCAGGTTCGAGGTGTCACCGCGGAACCCGTTCGCCCTGCTTCGCCACGTCGGGCGCGACGCCGCCGGGGCCGTGCAGGTGCTCCCCGACGACGTCGACCCACCCTACGCAGCTCAACGCACCGGAGACGTCCGCCGGCTGACCCACGATGAGCTGTCGGACCTTCTCCTGCGGCTGACGGTCCGCGACCACGGCTGGGACGTCGGTGCCGGCTCGGGACGATGGAGCCTGGCGGGAGCGCAGAACAAGGTGGCGCTCCATCGCCTGGACGACGGCGGGTGGGGTGTTCCCCAGGACGCGACGCCGACGACGCACATCCTCAAGCCGACCCACGCCCACACCCGCTTCGAGGACCTGCACGTCAACGAGTTCGTCTGCCTACGTGCCGCGGATCTCCTGGGGCTGCGGGCAGCCCGGGTGGACCTGGTCGACGTCGGTGGGGCCAGGACGCTGGTCTCCACCCGCTACGACCGAGGCCGGGGACGGGACGGGGTGTGGGTGCGCCTCCATCAGGAAGATCTTCTGCAGGCGATGAGCTACCCATCGTCCAAGAAGTACCAGTCGGACGGCGGCCCCAGCGTCAAGAACGTCGCCTCCCTCCTGTCGACACTGGCCCTGGCGGACCGCGATGCCGTGCAGTCGGCGTTCTTCGACGCCTTCGCCTTCAACGTCCTGGTCGGAGGAACCGACGCCCACGCGAAGAACTACTCCCTGCTCCTGCGCGGGCCGCGGGTGGCCCTGGCACCCCTCTACGACGTCGCGTCCTATGCGCCGTACCTGAAGAGGGGGGAGGCGGTGCGGAGCTCGATGAAGGTGGGGCGCACCTGGCTCGTCCGCGACGTGACCGTCGAGGACTGGATGGCCGTCGGCCTCTCCCTGGGTCTTGAGGCGACCGAGGCTGTGGACCGCGTGGAGCGCCTGCGCACAGGCCTGCCCGAAGCAGTCCTCGCAGCGGCTGAGGCCGCACCCGCGCCCTTCGTCGAGGATGCCCGCCGTGTCGCCACTGCCGTCACTCGGCAGGGCCACCTCAGGGCTCCGCGCCTCCCGCGCGCGTCCCAGGCCACCCGGAGCTCGGCTGACTAGGGTTGTGAACAGGAGTTTTGCGGGGAACGCCCCCATCATTGCTGCTGTGGGCGAGACATGTTCGCTTACTGCACATCACACCGGTGAAATGTCTGGGATGTCCGTGTAGATTGACATTGTGGACGTCGAAATGTTCGGGAACAACAGAACCGGGACCCTCGTGCCGATCTCTGGTGTCGACCCACGGTCGGGGGAGTGGACACACTCCGCCTTCGTTCCCGCGCCACTGACGGAGGACCTGCCCGAGCTGAGCCCTCAGACATGGATGCGAGTCGCCGACGCGCGCGCAGCCCTGGCGGCCTTGGACAGCACGGCGCGCCACCTGCCCAACCCCCGGCTGCTCCGGCGACCTTCACTGCAGAGGGAGGCCCAGAGCACCTCGGCGCTCGAGGGCACGTACGAACCCCTGCGAGCCGTCCTGACTGCGGACGACGAGAGCCCGGTGAGCCTGACGATGCGCGAGGTGCTCAACTTCGTGACGATGGCCGACCTGGCCTTCGACTGGGTGGGCCAGGGGCGCACCCTGTCGGTGTCCATGCTCGCCGAGCTCCAGCGAACGTTGGTCCGAGGCACCCCGGCGGAGGATCCCTCATCCGGGCAGATCAGGACGATTCAGGTGGTGATCGGGCAACGCCGGACGGCCGTCGTCGGCGAGCTCCCGGTCAAGGCCGCCAGGTTCGTCCCTCCCCCTCCCGGGTTGGACCTCGAGGCGAACGTGCGCGACCTGGTGCGCTGGATGGCCGTGGACCACAAGGACACCATGGACCCGGTGGTCGTCTCGGCACTCTCGCACTACCAGTTCGAGACCCTGCACCCGTTCCACGACGGCAACGGACGCATCGGCCGCCTTCTTATCGTCCTGCAGCTCTACGCCTCTGGGGTCCTCAGCGAGCCGACTCTCACGGTGTCGCCCTGGTTCGAGGCACGACGCACCGAGTACTACGACCGCCTCCTGGCGGTGAGCTGCGCCGGCGAGTGGGACCAGTGGATCTCCTTCTTCGCCCAGGGACTCGAGGAGTCGGCCCAGACCACCCGTGGGCAGATGCTGAGGCTCGTCGATGTGCAGTCCGAGCTGAAGGGGACGATCCGCGCCTCATCTCTCCGCGCGGACAAGGCCCACACCCTCGTCGACTACGCGGTCGCACACCCCTCCTTCACGGTGCGGCAGGTCCAACGCGACCTAGAGCTCTCCTACGGCCGAGCCAACGGCCTCGTCGGTCAACTGGCCGACCTCGGCGTCCTCTCGTCAACGGGTGAGACCTACCGCCGCCGCTTCTTCGCCCCTGCCGTCCTCGACGTCCTGCTCAGCGCCTGAGGCGTTGCAGCACTTTCCTGGGGTACGGGCACGACAGATGCCCTCCCTGCGAAGCGGGAAGGGCCTCTGACCTGGCTGGAGGTGAGTCAAGGCCGGCGTCCCGATCGTCCCGGTCCATGCCACGCGGCGGACGTGCGCGAGCCTGCTCGTCTCGCTCTTCCCAGGCCACGCGCGACGGCCCTCCGTCAGCTCGGGGGACGCCTGGGGGAACGCACGTGACCCCATACCTGCAGGTCAAGCCCACAATTGACGCGTTTGCTGCCGTACTTTCCTGGGGTACGGGGTCAAGTCCGGTGGAGTGGTGTACGACGGTGATCCTTCGGTGGGTTGATCAGGCCGTCAGTGCGGGGACGGTAGCAGTGCTTTCCTCCTGTCCGGTGGTGGTCGGGGTGAGGGCGTGGCGGCAGCG
>NZ_JBJFZS010000045.1:0-1736 GCF_045032595.1 Ornithinimicrobium jinqii | reverse complement strand
ATCCGCTCTGCCTACCGCAAGCTCGACATCGACCGTCGGGCGCAGGCGGTGAGGTGGGGCATGCAGCACGGGATGCTGGCCCCGCCAACCCCGCACGCCGACGCCCAGGCAACCGGATAGCCCACCGTCACGCCGGAGGATCACGCCTGGTCCACCGAGAAGCGCGGCCACAGTCGCACGACAGGGCGGCGCACCTGCCCGCAGCAGTCAGTCGTGACCAGGATCACCGGGTAGACGGAGGTCGGCCCGCAGCGCCGGACCGAGCAGGAGGCGCAGCTCGCGGCGCCCTCTGCGCCAGACACGCATCAGCAGGTCCCGGGCCGGATGGGCGGCCATCCAGCGCCGAAGCTCGTCCTGAGCGGCGGCCCGGCCGGCATCCGGGACGGTGACGTCGTAGCCGCGCACCACCGCCTCCTCCTCGGCGGTCATGGGGTGGGCGAACCGGTGCAGCCGCTGGGCGATCCCCGAACGGTAGTGCTGAGGAAGCAGGTCAAGCGCGGGCTCGTAGGAGCGGGTGAGCCAGTCCCGCGGGTCTGGGCCGGACTTCGCCGCGACGAGCCGCAGGAGGGTGCTGCCACCACCGTCGGCGAGGTAGCGGTGCGCGCAGTGGGCCAGCACCGGTTCGACCTTCATGGGCTCGTCGAGCAGGTGCTGGCGTGACTCCGTGTCCCGCCACTGCCGCTCGAGCGCGCGGTCGGCCGGCCATCTGCCGCTGACCGCGGAGGTCAGGAGGGTCTTGCGCGCGCACTTCGGACACCGGCCGCAGGGGCGCCCGAGGCGGGAGCCGCGAACGCAGGACTGAGCCGCCTCCCCCAGCGGGTGCCGGTGGACGATGGCGCTGGTCACGACCTCGGACACCCCGGCGATCGGAACGCACACCGGCAGGCCCAGCACCGCGAACACCGGTCCCCACTCGGCGACGAACGGCGACTCCGCGTAGTCACGGAAGCGTCCCCGCTGCAACCGGTAGGTGGCCTCCAGGGGAGCGCCCCAGGCGACGGCGTCCAGGCGGTGGACGTCGGCGTGCAGCAGCAACGGCACAGCGGTGGTCAGGTCGTGCGGGAAGCCCAGGGGGTGTCGTAGGTACTCGACGTCGCTGGGGACGACCGTCACCGCGCGACCGCGCCGCCGCAGGACGTCGCACGACTGCACAGCCGCCCGGCCGTCCATCATGGTGGAGCGTCGCTCACCCTCGGGTGCTCGTCGGTAGAGGTGGTAGCTGTGCGTGGTGTCCGGTAGCAGGACCAGGGCCGCGACGCTGTCCGTGCCCCCGCTGAAGCACAGACCGGGGCGGCCGTCCGGGGGGACAGCGCGCGCGGGGCCGTCCACGACGTGCGCCAGGGTGAGGCGGGGCCCGGCGCGGACCGCGTCGGCCAGTGCTCGGCTCGCCGGGACGGCGCAGGAGAAGGGAGTGGCCGGGCGCACCCACGGGCGTGCGCACAGCAGCGCGCAGACGACGAGGAGGTCGGGGTGCACCTGCCCCGGCGGCACGTCGACGAGGAAGCTGGTCGTGCGGCGGGCGAGCTCGACGCGCCGGGTGGCGTCCTCCCCGGGGCCTGGCTGCAGAGTGAAGGTCACCCTGCCCTGCGCGTGCTCGATGTCGACGTGCATCAGCGGGTCGCCGCGCCACCGGGCTGCCCGCCGGGACGGGGATCAGGAGGTGACGACGGCGCTGGGGGGGGGGGGGGGGGGAGGGAGGGGGCGGCCGGTTCCTCACCCCCCCCCCCCCCCCCCCC
>NZ_JBJFZS010000044.1:0-9855 GCF_045032595.1 Ornithinimicrobium jinqii | reverse complement strand
GGGGTGGGGAGGGAAAGCCGTAGTGGGGGCCCAGCCCAACGGGGGCCCCCCCCCGCTCCTGCGCGAGACACCACCCTGCTCTCGTCCACGGGTCGCCATCGGGTTCAGCTCGACCCCGAGCGCGGTGGCCCCCCACGGGCGGCCTCAGCACTCTCGAGCAGCCCCCCGAGGTGAAGTCCATGCTCCGTCATGAGGCCGAAGGGTATAACAGCGCGGTGGCGGTGGACGTCCTCTGTGGAGCGGAGGTGGTGCTGACACCGTTCAGCACGATCGACGAGGAGTTCACCGCGTGGGCAAGCGGCTGGGCTGGGTCGCCACCCGAGCGACCTGCGGCACACCGCTGCGCGAGGGCCGCAGTCCGCTAGTAGGGGGGTGCTGGCGACTCCCCGTTGGCTGTCTCCTCGATCCAGTCGACCACGGCATCGGGCAGCAACACCTCGGAGGAGTCGTCCCCGTGCGTCCACCAGGGGTCGGATCGGTCGGGTCCACCGGCCATCTCGATCTGCCCGAGGACCGTGGGCGGCACGGGACTCCCGTTGTTGTCCATCAGCCACTGCCTCGTCGCTGCCGAGAGCTTGGGCCACCACGTGTCGATCGCCATGGGTCGAGTCTCGTCGTCCGTGCCCATGGCGTCAACGGTCGCGACTCGGCCGGACCCTCGCCCTCCAGCGGACGCGTCGAGGCAGTCCTCCCCGTGTGACCCAGGGACGGCTGCGCTCCCGCTCCGCCCGCCTCGACACCCGATGGACCATGGCTCGGGCCAGGGTGCCGACGCGTGAGCTGATCCAGGTGCAAGGGGCGTGGCTCCCCGTCCGCTCGTGGCGAGCAGGGTGACCCGCGAGCGGGGTCCACCTCGCGCCGGTCGGTCTCGCTGAACCCGAGCTTCGCCAGCACGCGACGCGGTGTTCCACTCCCGCACCGTGGCCCAGACACAGTCCGACCGAGGTGGGAGGGTTGCTGCGGATGGACGCTTCCAGCTCCCTGGCTGAGGGCGACCACCAGCACCGATCCGCATGCGGTGCTCAGTCGATGACGCGCTCGCCCCGAAGGAGACGCATGGCCAAGCTCATCTACTCGATGATCCTCTCGCTCGACGGTTACGCCGAGGCGGCGGAGGGCGACCTCGGCACTGGCCCCGCCGAGGACCAGGAGGTGCATGCCTTCATCAACGACCTCTTCCGCCCCGTCGGCACCTACCTGTACGGCCGACGGATGTACGAGACGATGGTGTTCTGGGAGACCGCGCACACCGAGCCCGACCTTCCGCCGCACATCCTGCAGTACGCCCGCGACTGGCAGTCCGCGGAGAAGATCGTGTACTCCACGACGCTGGGGTCGGTGTCCAGCGCGAAGACCAGGATCGAGCGGACCTTCGACCCGGACACGGTGCGCAGGCTCAAGGCCGAGGCCGTTCACGACCTCTCCGTCGACGGCCCGAACCTCGCGGCCCAGGCGATCGCGGCCGGCCTGGTGGACGAGTACCACCTGTTCATCACCACGAGCGTGGTCGGCGGCGGCAAGCGGTTCTTCCCCGACGGCGTGCGCCTCGACCTCGAGCTGGTCGAGGAGCGTGCCTTCGACAGCGGACTGATCTACGCGCGCTACCGGACCCGCTGAGCCGCACCGGTCCGGTGACGCTGCCGCGTCCGAGCCGGGCAGGTGGGACGCGGTGATCTCCGCACCTAGGCGCGGAGCGGGAGGCTGCCTGGTTCTACGACCTGTTCGGCGCTGGTGACGTCGACCCAGGACCGGGCGGGATCCGTCAGGTGGTCGACGACGTCCTCGACCGGCGCGTCGATGATGACGTCTTGGTGAGCCTGCTCATCGGTCTCATCGCCTGCGTCCAGCCTCGATCTTCAGGACAGGCCGGAGCGGGCAGTCCCAACTGGTGATCGCGGTGTTGCAGGGCATCTCCGCGAACCGCGGATCTGGGGGTCGGCCCGTGGGCGGTGCTCCGCATGTCAGTGCGTCGCAGGAGTGAAGTGGGGCGGCCTGTCCGCGCTCAGGGCCCACCGAAACACCATCAGACCCACAGGGCCGCCAGGAGCGTGGTCGCACGCTCTGCCGCGCCCGTGCGTGGGCAGAAGTCCGGCGCGACTCTGCGCCCCGCTGATGTGATCACGTCGCTGGGCGCGTGGCGGTGTTCCGGGTCCAGACGAGCCAGAGCAGGGTGAAGCCCGTCTCGAGCAGCCACAGCGTCACGGCCAGGAAGTAGAGCCCCGGTCTCGGCTGGGGCGACGCGCCGATGACGATGAGGATCAGCGAGCCCAGCATGAGAAAGGTTCTCGGGAGGGCGATCCGCATACCGGACGGTGAGCAGGAGGGGCAGGCCATCGTCCCCGGCCGCGCTGCCCGGCGTCCGCGCAGTGGCCGACCCTGCCTTGCCAGGTGATCCGTTTCTGCCTCTCGCCTCCCACGGACGGCACACCAGCCCCCGCCTGTGAGCTCGCAGCCTCCTCCAACCTCAACCCGAGACGCTCGCAGCACCTTGGAGGCGAGCTCTCGAGGGCCTGATGGCCGGCGGCGGCTCTGCCTCCCTCCTTCGGGTACGTCTCGGAACGCGGCCTGTTGACGATCTCGTGGTCGCACCATACGGTTTTGGCTATGGGCGAGGGCAGCACGACTCCGAGCGGTATGACGCGCTTCATGGTCAAGAGCAGGATGGGCTTGGACCGGGACTTCGAGGCACTCGGCCCGGACGGGAAACGCGCCTGGTATGTCGATGGGAAGTTCGGCCCACGCCCGGCCGCCGAGGTGCAGGACGCCTCCGGCACCGTGACTCACCGGCTCAAGGGCCGTCTTCTCGGCATCCCGAAGAAGATCTCGGTCTCCGACGTCGACGGGACCGAGGTCGCTTCCATCAAGGCGAAGATCTCTCCCCTCAAGAGCAAGATGGTCATTACCCTTTCCGACGGCGGGGAGTGGCTTCTGGAGGGAAACCTCATCGAGAAGGACTACACGATCACCTCCGGCGGTGCGGTGGTCGCCACCATCTCGCAGAAGTTCCTCACGATTCGCGACGCCTACACGCTTGACGTCGCCGACGGCGTGCACCCCGGTCTCGCGCTGGCAACGCTCTGGGCGGTCGACGCCTTCCGCGAGCAGCGCTGAGCAGAATCGCGGGCTCTGAGCCTGCCGCTGTTCAGGGGGCTTCGAGAGCGCGGACCGCGGCCCTGGATCTGTTCCAGCTCTTGGGCGGCAGGCTTGGTGGATCGAGCATCTCGGACCAGGCGACGGCAACGGTCTCGTCGTAGAGGTGTCCGTAAGCCGGTGCGGGGGGCAGGAGGTTCTCGGCGGTCCGTGCCACGACGGTCCACGTCCGGCCGCCAGGAACACCACCGTGAGAACCACCCCCAGGAAAGAGGCCGCGCCCCAGGTCCAGGCATGCCTGCGTCCCTCCCGATGCCCAGGCGTTGGTCGACCTGCCAGGTTCGTCCCGGCCGGCCGGCCACGAGCAGACCCACCGGTGCGACCACGGCGAGCACCTTTCGGGCCGCCGCCCGGACTTGTGCCGACGGCACCGGAAGGCCCAGGCTGCGGAAGAGCCACCCTGCGGACGCACCCAGACCGTAGGCGATACCCAGGAACACCCCCGCCAGCACCATCTGAGCGTAGCCACCGGCCGCGCTGCCCTTCTGCATCAACCGCGGCCGCGGGATCAGCGAAGGCAGGACTGACGACCACACGGCGAAAGTGCCCAGCACCGCCGCTGTGAGGCCGAGCCGTCGCAGCCGCGGGCGCGTCGTCGCCACGCCACGACTCACCGGAGGTGCGTCGTCGGACGACGCCCGCGAAGCAGACAGGTGGTGACCTCCGGTGATGTGGAGTGCTCTCGATCGGACGCGCGCCCGTTTCGCCGATGAGTTATTCCCAGATTGAGGTAGGCAACCTGTCCGCGTCAGGGCCAGCGGCCACCTGCCCGATCGGGCGCCCGCACTTTGCCAGGTCCTTCCGCAGGTGGGCGCGGCGTGCCATCCTGACCTTCAGCTGTTGGGTGCACCCGAAGCCCCGACGATGAGCAGCGCGAGCGAGCTCGGAGGTGACGGCGCTGGGACACCACTCCTCTGCACCCGACGTGGAGCTGCTGCGTGCCTTCGAGCCGGTGGCACGGTTCACCCGCGGTGAGTTCTTCTACCCCGTGTCGGTGAAGCGGTACGTCCAGCAGGCAACACTGTGGGACGACTCCGGTGGCCAGCCCACGGTTGCTGCTGCCGCGGGGACCCTTGACCTGGCCAGGCTTGGTGACGTGGCGCTCGCGGGCCGTGCTGGGCAGCTGTCCATCTCAGGGCTCGGCGACGCAACGGGTGAACTGCGACGACAGGTGCTCCCGCGCACCGAGCGCCCGCCGCGGCTCCGGGGGTCTAGCCGGCTGGCGAGTGTGGGCCTCAGCGCGCGGCTTGTCGACCTCGGCAACCGCCTCTCCCTGCTCTTCCGGGGGAGCGTGCCCGGGGGCAGCGCCGCACAGTCATTCATCCTGCAGCGCGACCACCTGCAGCCGGACCAGCCGACCTACTACGGCAGGGTGCTGCGTGAGGAACAGTGGATGGTCTGCCAGTACTGGTATTTCTACGCCTTCAACAACTGGCGGTCCGGTTTTGGCGGCGTCAACGAGCACGAAGGTGACTGGGAGCAGGTGACCGTCTACCTGGACGGCACCAGGGCGACCGGCTCCGACCAGCTGCCACAACCCCGCTGGGTGGCCTTCTCCGCCCACGACGAGACCGGTGACGACCTGCGCAGGCGCTGGGACGACCCCGACCTGACCGTCGTTGGGAGCCACCCCGTCGTCTTCGTCGGCGCTGGGTCCCACTCCGGGGCCTACCGTGCCGGCGACTATCTCGTCACGGTTCAGCCGCCCCGGCTGGTCGGGGTCGCCGCTGTCCTTCGGGCCCTGGGGCGGGTCTTCGTGCCGTGGGCGACGACCGCTAGGGGAGGCTTCGGGCTGCCCTACGTCGACTATGCGCGGGGCGACGGTCGTGGGATCGGCCCGGGCGAGGATGACGACTGGTGCCGAGTGGTGATCGACGACGAGACCGGGTGGGTGGTGGACTTCCCCGGGCTATGGGGTCACGACACGCGCGATCGCCTGGGCGGTGAGCGGGGTCCGGCCGGGCCACGGTACGAGCGCGACGGTTCGGTGCGCGCCTCCTGGGCCGACCCTGTCGGCTGGGCTGGGTTGGCCAAGGTCGCCCCCAACGATGCGGTGGAACGGTCGTTGCTCCAGGAGCGCATCGTGAGGATCGACCAGGAGCTGGCTCGGGTCGACAACCAGGTGCGGGACGGCGCAGAGCGCCTGGGGGTAGAGGCTGCGGGGACGCCTCCGGGGCGCTCTGCGGGGGGAGACCTCGCCGTGCAGGAACAGCAGCTTCATGAGCTGAGGCAGGCATCCGTCCGACTTGGAGACGAGCGTCGGCGAGTGCGGCGCCAGCTGGCGGGAGGCCTTCCCCCGACCGGCCCACATGCTCACCTGAGCCGCCGGATGACCCCCATCGAAGCTCCCCGAGGAGCCAGGGGGCGCCTGCTCTCCTGGTGGGCGGTGCTCAGCACGCCATTGATCCTGTGGGCCGTCGGCGCCGTCGTCTACCCCACCCTAGGCGTGGCCGCGGTCGCCACGGCGATCGCGTGGGTCGTGCTGCTCATGATCATCGAGGGAATCGTGAGAGGCCAGTTCGTCGCGGTGCTCCTCCGGCTGGTCGCAGCGGCCATACTGGCCATCGCACTCTGGTGGTTCGTCCTGGACTGGAGGTACGTGGTCTCAACAGTCTTCTTCGCCTCCGCGGTCATGGCCCTCGGCGTCAACTTGCGTGAGGCCTGGCGCCGGTGAGCGGCCGCAGCAGCGATCGCGGCGCAGGCCCGGGTCCTTGCTGAGGTCGGCTGAACCGTGGTGCTCTGCATGTCGTGGCCGAGTTGCACCCCGCTCAGCTGGCCGCCTTGACCGAGGCCGTGGCGGGTCCTGCAGCGCTGCATCTGGACATCACCAGCACTGTTCGGCGCACTTGGCCCCGTCGGTGGGACTGTTTCCCCGCGCTCACGTCCGCCCTGGTCGACCTCGGCACGAGACCTCATCGGCAGTTCACCGTCCATGTTCCAGGGTGCCCCCTCACCAGTCCCGTTTCGCGGGCAGTCCTAGATGTGGCCCCCGGCCGGTTTTCGCGGGCACTTCAGGTGAGTCTCGTCGGATGGTTGCGTGGACCGGCTCGCGGTGTCATCCTGGACAGACCTTGGACAAAGGTTGTCCAAAGATGTGACTGAAACGAGGACGAGATGGCTGAGACCACCCCCGCGCAGCGGGGCGGCATGACGGACGGCAACGACCAGGCGGTGTCCGGGACCGATCAGGGGGGTGGCCCTCGTGTCCAGGTCGCTGACACCGGTGGAGGGACCGTGCGAGTTCAACCGCGTTGGTACATCGGAGTGGCGGTTTTCGTCGCCTACCTCGCCATCGTGTCCGTCATCTGGGCGGTGGTGGGGTTTGACTACGACTCGGTCGCCGAGTCGACCGAGAACGTGCGCAACGGCATCGTTGTGCCGATCGGTGTCGGTGCCGTGTTCCTGGCCGGCGTGACGACCTACCTGGGCTGGTGGGGCCCGGTGATGCGCGAGGTGCCCAGGACGGCTCCCAGGTGGACGCTGCTCGTGCCGGTCGGCATTCTCCTCATTGCCCTGGCCATGGCCCTCTCCGTCGACCCCGACCAGGTCTCCACCGGCTTCCTGCTGACCCTGGCAGCGGGTGTCCTGCTCGTGGGCTTCTCCGAGGAGCTACTCACCCGCGGCCTGACGCTGGTCGGCTTCCGGGGGCAGGTGTCCGAAGGGTGGGCCTGGTTCGCCTCCTCGGCCTTGTTCGCCCTCCTGCACGGCATCAACCTGCTCTTCGGCCAGAGCTTTGCTGCCACCGCCCAGCAGATGGTCTTCGCGTTCGTGCTGGGCTCAGCACTGTACGTTGCACGGATGGCCACCGGCTACCTGGCAGCGGCGATGCTGCTGCACGCGCTTTGGGACTTTGGCGCCATCGGCTCCGAAGCGACCGACAGCGCCAACGTGGTCGCCTCCCTCTTCATCTACCCCCTTGGCATCCTTGCCCTCGTGGCCGTCTTCTTCGTCGTTCGAGCCAAGAACGCCGAACGCGTCAGGCAGCACTGATCTCTGAGGCTGAATGCCGTCTCGGCGGCGGGCGTTGAGGGACTAGGTGTTCTGCCCACGAGGGTGGGCACGCCGTCGGGGGGTGAGGCGCCTTTGGCTGCGGTGACCCTCGACACCTACGGGCACCTCATGGGGAACCGACGCCGAGCGGGCAGCCATCGACCGGATCAGCCGCGCCTTCGGGCACCAATCAGGCACCAGTCCGGGCCAAACCTCACGCCAACCGCTGACGCTGGAGCCGAAGGAGAGCCTCTGACCTGCACAGACACGACGTGCCCCCGGCAGGATTCGAACCTGCGTCACCCGCTTCAGAGAGCGACCCTGGCTGGGGTAGACGATCACCAACTCGAGTCTTGCCTGGTCAGAGGTCTAGAGCATATGGACGGTCGTGATGAGCAGTGGGCCCACCGAGGTGGTTGCGTCCCACTGACGTCCCCCTGAGCGGGTTTGCTCAGGTCACCTGATCGACACGCGGCTATCATGGGATATCACCGGAGGTGAACCATGCCCGACATCCTGATTCGCAACTTCCCCGGCGAAGACCTCGCTCTGCTCGATGAGCAGGCCAGACGAGCCGGGCTGTCCCGCACCGAGTATCTGCGCAGACGACTGCATGAGCAGGCGCACCGTGACCAAGCCCCGGTGACTGCTGCCGACCTGAGCGCGCTCGCTGAGCTCATCACTGACCTCGCCGACGCCGAGGTCCTGCGCGACGCCTGGTCATGACCACCTGGCTCATCGACAAATCGGCCCTGGTCCGACTGGGTGCCAGCCCGCGGGCGCGAGACTGGGCGACCCGCATCGAACGGGGCTTGGTCGCCATCTCGACCGTGACCCGGCTCGAGGTCGGCTACTCGGCACGGTCAGCCGGCGACTTCGTCCGCGCACTGGACCTGCCTCCGGTCGCCTCCATGCCTGTGGAGTATCTGACACCAGCGATGGAGGACCGTGCACTCCAGGTTCAGCGCCTACTAGTGCAACGTGGGCAGCACCTCGCCCCGTCCATCCCCGACCTGCTCATCGCCGCCACCGCCGAACTCAGCGGGCGCACCGTGCTGCATCTGGACAAGGACTTCGACCTCATCGCCGAACTGACACAGCAACCGACCGAGCGACTCGAAAACTGAGTTGTCCGCGCTCCTAGGCCCTGGCAACGCTCCGCGGCACTAGCGTGCGTCCCACGCTCCCTTGCGGCATTGGAAGGCGTTGTAGCGCTGGGGTCTGGACGTGAGGACCGTCCTCCTGATGCGCTTGTCGGGCTTGGTGTCCCATCGCCTTCGGGAGGACGTTCAATGTCTGACCGTAGTGGTGTCTGGCGTGGTGACCGGAACCGGAACGCCCGGCTGGCCCGCCTCGGGCGAGCGGTCCCGATCGGCAACGCGATCGTGGGGATCGACCTGGCCGAGCGCAAGCAGATGGTCGTGGTGTGCGACCACGACTCGCGGGTCCTGGCCCGGCGCACCTTCCGGTGCAAGGCCTGGGACCTCGGCGCCGCGCTGGACTGGGCCGGTCAGCACGCGACCCGGCACGGGTTCGACGGGGTAAGCGTGGCGTGCGAGCCGACCGGTCACCGGTGGCGGGTCCTGGGCCGGCTTGCGGCCGACCGGGGCATGGGCTTCGTGTGCGTGCAGCCCACGATCTCCTCGTGGGCGCGCACGTCCGGGGACCTGACGTTCGACAAGACGACGACATGGACGCCGTCCTGATCGCCCGGCTGGTCGGGCAGCTGCGCTGCTCCCTGCCCGAGCCGGTCGACGGGACCTGGGGCCGGTTGCGGCACCTGGGCACCCGCCGCGCCCGGCTGCTGGAGGAGCACGGCGCGTGCGTGCAGCAGCTGCGTGACCTGCTCGAGTGCGTCTGGCCCGCGGTCCTGACCGCGGCCGCGCAACCGTTCAGGTCCACCACGTGGGTCGCCGCGTTGAGCGTGATCCTGCGCGGCGACGGCGGGGACCTGGACCGCACCCGCCGCCCTGGGTGCGGCCCGGTTCGAGCGTCTCGTCCGCACCGAGATGGTCCGCCGCGGGAGGGTGCGTCCCTGCCTGCGGATCGTGCGCAACCTGTTCACCGCCCTGTCCGACCCGGCCGGCGTGGTCACCCACCGGGCCGGCGCGTTCGAACGGATCGCCTGGTTGCTCGGCGACCGGGACCGGGCCCGCGCCCAGCAGGTCGACGTCGAGGCTCAGATGGCCGCCGTCCTGGACGAGCTCGAACTCACCAACCTGGTCACCGCCATCCCCGGCCTGTCCCCGGTCGGGGCCGCGGCGATCCTGGCCGAGACCGGTGACCTGTCCCGGTTCACCTCCGCCCGGGCGGTGGTCAAGCACGCCGGCCTCGTGCCGCGGGAGCGGATGTCCGGCACCTTCACCGGCAGAGCGAGACTCACCGGCGCCGGCCGGCCAGGGCTGCGGACCGCGGCGTGGCGGGCGGTGTGGGGGTGCCTGCAGACGAACAAGGTCCACCCCGCCCGGTACCGGCACCTGGCCACCCGGGAGAAGAACAAGCCGAAGGCGACCCAGGCGCAGACCGTCATCGCGGCGGCGATCCTGCGCCAGCTGCACGCCGTCGTCGTCCACCGCCAGGCCTGGGACCCGGTCCTGGCCACCGGCGGCACCAGGGCGCAGGGGCCCGCTCGTGGCCGCCTGACCGTCGGGGGGGGGGGGGGGGGGGGGAGGAAGGGGGGGGGGGGGGGGGGGGGGGGGGTGGGGGGAAGAACCG
>NZ_JBJFZS010000043.1:0-969 GCF_045032595.1 Ornithinimicrobium jinqii | reverse complement strand
GCCCGCTTGTTTCCGCCGGACCGTCTCTCGCTGCCTCGCGCGTCACCAGCAGGGCCGGGGCGAGCCTTCCGCGGCATTGAGAACCACCACCGGTATCTCGTCGCTCACCAAGGGCCACCCCGCCCCGTCGTCACGAACCCGATCACACGCTGTCGAGCCACCAAGCTCCATTACCGCTACCCAGGGACGACGACGGGCCAACGGCACCCGACCCACATGACGTAGAACGCCTCACGCTCAGGAGCGTTTAGATACCAGAGTGATACCATGACTGGATGGCGATGACTCTGCGACTTTCTCCGGAGGACGAGCGAGCCTTGGCGGCCCTGGCCGAGGCCGAGGGTGTGAGCAAGCAGGAGGCCACGGTGCGGGCGATCCGGGAGGCGGCCGCCCGGCGCGGGCACGAGGAGCGTGTCCGCGAGCTGTCCGCACGTGGGCAAGAGCGGTACGCCGACCTGCTCGAGCGTCTCGGACGCTGACCCTTGGAGTACCTGACCACCGAGGACCTGCTCGCCCTGGCGGCGGACCTGGGCGTAGGTCCGATTCAGGATCTTGGCCTGCTGGGCTCCGCTGCCCACCGCCCCAGGGCCAGCGTCTTCGGACGTGACGCCTACCCGGACATCGACGCCAAGGCGGGCGCGCTCCTGGAGTCCATCGTCGTGAACCACCCGCTCGTCGATGGCAACAAGCGGCTGGGATGGCTCGCGGTAGTCGTGTTCTACGGACTCAACGACATCGATCTTCATGCACCCGACGACGACGGGTACGACCTGGTCATCGCCGTCGCCAGCGGCACGGCCGACCACCAGGTGGCAGCTGGCCACTTGGCTAAGTGGCACTAGCCCCGGTCTTTCATGAGGTGGGGCTGGTGCGCTCGGCGTGGGCGTGATCGTCGTTCTCGTCCGGATTCGGCGCGTGGGCGTGGGGTAGCGCCGGCTGGCGCTGCCGGTCTGCGGTTCTCCGGGGTCC
>NZ_JBJFZS010000042.1:0-13566 GCF_045032595.1 Ornithinimicrobium jinqii | reverse complement strand
CCAGCTACCGACTCCGCGACCGCGGCGTCGAGACCCTGCCCAGCATCAAGGTTGAGCAGGAAACCCTAGACTGAAACCGTTCACTCTTCGACCGCCGAAACCGTCCAGTTTTCGAGCGCCGTCAACATTTGGGCCATCAGTAGCCGCGATTGACTACGTGGCAGCCACCTCATGGTGTCGAGACGTGGCTCAGGACGACGTGGAGTCTTGTGGGTTGGCGTAGCCTCTTCGTCGAACCACTGCTGGTCGCGTTCTCCGCGCAGGTCGCGCGGGTTGACGGAAGATGTGACCGCAGCTGCGTACGCCCGGTACCCCGACAGGTTGGGGTGGAAGAGGCCGGGGTCGGTGAGACCCAGCACCCAGGGTTCGGGGGCGTTGACGCCGTGATTGACGAAGCGCTTGGTCACGTCTGGGGCGGGGAGTCCGGAAGCACTAGTCTGCGAGGATGAGTCGGTCGCTGACACTACTGCTCGGTGCCGCTCTGGTGCTCATTGGCTTGATCTGGACGGGGCAGGGTTTGGGGTGGATCGGGGGCAGTCCCATGACCGGGGTGACACTGTGGGCGGTGCTCGGTCCGCTGGCCGCGCTAGTCGGGATGGTGCTCCTCCTCCGCGGCGCTCGACGGGTCGGGGGCAACGGGCGATAGCGCGACCTGCGGAGGAGTTCCCGAGATCGTGCGGCCGGCAGAGCATGGCACTCTCATTCCTCCCGGCGAGTAGCGGCCTGTCGGCTGGACTCGCCGATAGCCGACAAGGTGCGCGATCAGGGACGGCGGCCGCCGAGGTGCGTCATTGCGCCGCGACCGGACGGGGTCCCGGGTTCGGCGTAGCGTCGTGGGCGTCGACGGCCTCGTCGCGCTGGCGGCGGGCACCGACTGGGCCCAGATCCGGGTCGCCGCGGGAGGCGACCATGTTCACCACGACCAGCTCCGCGGCGGCACTGCCGTTCCAACCGTCCTCGAAGAGCCCCGCACAGCTCGCGGCGGTCTCGTTCCTGGCTCGCTACTCCGGAGCCACCCACGCCCTGTATCGGACGCAACTGGGCCGCTGGTTCGCCTGGTGCGAGGCCAACGGGCTGGACCCACTCATCGCGATACAACGAGCACACGTCGAGCTCTACATCCGCGAGCTCGGGGAGGCCGGCCTGATGGACTCCTCGGTGAACACGATGATGCACGCCGTTCGGGGATACTTCCGGTTCGCTCACATCCACGGCACCATCACAGCCGACCCGGCCGTGTACACCCGGCTCCCGAAGATCCACCGGGACGAGCCCCGCACCCAGGGCCTGGACCGGCTGGGAGCTGATCCGCTTCCTCCAGGACGCCCAGACCATCACCGTCCACCACGGCGCGCTGGCCTACCTGCTCGGGATCAACGCACTGCGTGCCTCCGAGGCCGCAGCCGTGCGCATCGAGGACTACACCGACGTCCTGCGGGGCCACCGGGTGCTGCACCTGGTCGGCAAGGGCAACAAGCCCGCCACGATGCCGCTGACCGTTCCCGTGCTGCGGGTCCTGGAAGCCTGCCGCGGTGAACGCACCACCGGGCGACTGATCTTGCGCCCGCTGTCCGGCAAGCCAATCGACCGACGTGACGTCTACCGGAATGGTGCAGCGCATCGCGAAGACGGCGAAGATCCCCAGGCACATCAGCCCACACTCGCTACGCCACGCCGCCATCACCAACGCCCTGGACGCCGGCGTACCACTTCGCGACGCCCAGATCCTCGCCCGGCACGCTGACCCCAGGACCAACGAGCACTACGACCGAGCCCGCGGCAACCTCGACCGCCACGGCTCTGACAGGACCTGACACAAGCGACCGAGTCGGTTCCGCCCACGAACACGCCGTGCTGCCACGCTTCGTAACCGGCGTTCGGAGCGACCGAAACAAGTACCTCCTGTCTCACCCGGGGCGGTCCGGATGTGAATTTGGACGGGCCGGACGCCCCGACTGCGCTTAACTTTCCCTCACGGGGACGGCAAGAACCTCCACCCAGACGCCAGTGGTGGTCACACTCACCCGTCGGCGGTGACGGTGACGGCGATCTTCCCCGCGACCCCACCCCCCTCCACGTGGCGAATGGCATCGGCAACGTCATCAAGGGGATAAGTGCACTCGATCACCGACCGGAGATCGCCCTTCTCAACCAGGTTCTTCAGGTCGACGAGGGCCTCGCGGCTCGTTTGGGAGAGGAACGGACGGAACGTGCGGGTTCCTCGCCAGGAGAGCAGTTTGGCTTGAACGATCCGGACGACCGGCCCGATCCACTGTCCCGGGTCCGGAGCCACCATGACAAGTCGGCCGTCCTCGACGAGCAGTCGACCGAGGCGTGTCAGCCCGGTCGTTCCTGCGACGTCGACGATCACGTCGTACCGCTCGCGTGTCGCCGTCACGTCAACCTTCGTGTAGTCGATCGCGTAGTCGGCTCCAAGCGACCGGACCAGCTCCACGTTGGCCGTCCGAGTAACGGCCGTGACAGTGGCTCCAGCCGCCTTGGCGATCTGGACCGCGAGCGTGCCGACGCCCCCGCCCGCCCCAAGGATCAGCACTCGCTGTCCCTGGGTGACTCCGCCCTGGTCGCGGACAGCCAGCAGTGCCGTGGTGCCGGCAGTGCACAACGCGGCCGCCTCGGCAAACGAGACCCCCGCCGGCATGGGGGCGGAGTTCTTGCCGCTGACGAGTTCGGCGAAGGCACCCGAGCGCGACCCGAACACGCGGTCGCCTGGTCGCAGGTCGTCTATGTTCGCGCCGACGGCCTCAACGACGCCCGCCACGTCGAGCCCGACCCTGGGGTTCTTCGGTCGTCTGAATCCGTCGGTCAGCCTGGCGATGTACGGCTTGCCGCGAAGCATGTGCCAGTCGTAGGCATTGACTGATGACGCCACCACCCGGACGAGGATCTCGTCGGGGCCCACCTGGGGCGGATCGATCTCCTCGATGCGTAGCACGTCCGGGGACCCGTACTGATTCGTCACGACGGCCTCCATCTGACTCTCTCTTCCGGTTGTTTCACTTGTTTGGCGTTGTGGGATGGAGAAGTGTCATGCGTCGCGTCGATGCAGCGTGACGGCGGCGGCCACGGTGGGGACGAGAGCGTAGGCGGCCATCACGACCAGGCTCTCCTGGGTGGAGAGGTAGGCGCCTTGGGGATCGGCTGCTCCGGTGGAGAGCAATGTTGAGGATGCCGGCAGCGGTAGGTAGCTGACGATGGTCTGCACCCAGTCCAGGGTGATGAAGCTGAGGATGCCGGGCAGCAGCAGCAGGACGGTCAGGGCAACGGTGATGGTGGCGGCGGTGGAGCGCAGGAGCGTGCCGACGCCGAGTGAGAACAGGGCGGCGGAGATGAGGCAGTAGACCGAGCCGCCGAGCACGCGCCAGGTACCGGGGTCGTCTAGCGCCGGGACGAGGTCGTACGGGGAAAGCTGGGCCATGGTGACCATGTACGACAGGGTCAGGCTGACGAGTGCCACAGCGGCGGCCAGGACACCGAGGGTGAGGGCCTTGGCGGCAAGGACGGGGGTACGGGTCGGGACTGCGGCGATCGTGGAGCGAATCATGCCGGTGGCGTACTCCCCGGTGATGGACAGGGCGCCCAGGACGGCGATGGTCAGCATTCCGAAGGGGAAGCCGCTCGCGACGATCTCGACGCCGTGCATCTGCTCGATGCCCCGGGCCGTCGCGGGGTCCTCCGCCATCGCGTTCAGCGACATGGCGTAGGCCACGGATGCGACCGTCATGAGTGTGGTGGTGGAGGCCAGCGCCCACCACGTCGAGCGCAGGGACAGCAGCTTGATCCACTCCCCGCGCATGATGCCCGCGAAGGTGGGCTGCACCTGCGCGGCGATGGGCGGGGTGGCGGCGCGGGTGGTCGTCGGGGGGTCGGCGGTCAGGGTGCTCATCGGTTCAGGTCCTTCTCGGTCCTAGAGGTGGTGGGAGTGGTGTGGGACCGGTACTCGACCGCACCCTGGGTGAGGCTCATGTACGCCTCCTCGAGGCTGGCGGTGCGCGGTGACAGCTCGTGCAGCAGCAGGCCGTGCCTGAACGCGACCTCACCGACCTGCTCTGCCGTGGTGCCACTGACCTGCAGCGTCCCCACCTCCGGAGAGGTGACGGTCACACCGTCGGCGGCCAGGGCGGTGGCGAGCTCACCGGCGCGTGGGGAGCGCACCCGCACAGCGCTTCCGGCGACGGAGTCGATGACCTGTTGGACCGGGCCGGCGGCGATGATGCGACCGCGGCCGATCACGAGGAGCTTGTCGGCGGTCTGCGCCATCTCGCTCATCAGGTGCGAGGAGAGGAAGACGGTCCGTCCTTCGGCGGCCAGGGCGCGCACGAGCTGGCGGACCCACTGAACGCCTTCGGGGTCAAGCCCGTTGACAGGCTCGTCGAGGAGAAGCGTCCGGGGGTCGCCCAGCAGGGCGGCGGCGATGCCCAGGCGCTGGCCCATGCCGAGGGAGAACCCGCCGGCGCGCTTGCTCGCTACCGCGGCCAGGCCGGTCATCTTGATGACCTCGCTGACCCGGGAGGCGTTGATGTTGTGGGTGGTGGCCAGGGAGCGCAGGTGCGAGCGGGCGCTGCGGCCGGGATGCACGGCGCTTGCTTCCAGCAGGGCGCCGACCTCGCGTAGCGGGGCACGGTGCTGCCGGTAGGGCTTGCCGTTGACGGTGACGGTGCCCGACGTCGGCCGGTCCAGTCCCATGATCATGCGCATGGTCGTGGACTTGCCGGCGCCGTTCGGGCCTAGGAACCCGGTGACCGAGCCGGGCACGATCGTGAAGCTGATGCTGTCAACGGCGGTCTTGTCGCCGTAGCGCTTGGTGAGCTCATGCGCCTCGATCATGACCGGGACCTCTCGGGGGGATGGGATGGGATCGGACCGAGCTCAGCAGCAGACGCTGAGACAGTTGACCGTGCCCGCGGGTGGGTTGAGCGAAGGACGCTCCGGGGCGGGGCGGGCAGTCACGCCCGCTGCGGCGTGCGCAGCGGCTCGCTTTCGCGGCTGGCCGCTAGGGTCGCCGGCGACGCGGTGCGTGGCCAGGTCCAGGCGGAGCGCAGGATGAAGGCCAGGAGCAGCACCTCGAGTCCGATGGAGAGGCCGTAGAAGTAGGAGTAGGTCCAGGACTCGCCATCCGCGTTGTAGATCGTGATGGGGATGAGGAGCGTTGCTACGACGAGGTTGATGGTGCGGTTGACACGGGCGGGCAGTGTCGTGGAGAGCAGGATCATGAGGCTCGGGATGGCCATGAGCGTGAGCGCAAGGGCGAGGAACGTCGGGCCGGTCTCGAACTCGTGGACCACGCCGGCCAGGATGTCGTCGATGACGCCGGGCTTGTACAGGGCGAGGTAGTCGACGTAGATGTAGAGGAACATGACGCTGGTCCAGGCTGCCGCGAGCTTGGCCTGCACGGGCATGCGCAGATCCTCCAGTGCGGTGTGGGATCGAGGTGTTCTCATCACAGTGCTCCTTTGGCTTTATCGGGTGGGTGCCTCCCACCTTCACGGATACCGGCGGCGGGCACATCAGCCGCGGAGCCTGATCCGACCTGGCCGTTGGCCCAGCCGAGCTCTTGTACTTTCGGCTGATACGCCGAGCACGCGGGCTGCCTAGGCTGGTCAGGTGGCCACGAACGCGCTCCGCTCGCTGTTGGCGGAACCTCGACCCACGGATGCCCCGGACCGGGGGCCGCGGGACTGGGCACTGGTCGCGGCACTGGTTGGCTGGTCCGTGGTGGAAGTGGTGCTTCGCCAGGACCTGGCGCCACTCCCGCTGCTGCTGCTCGCGACGCTCGCGGTCCTCGGCCCGCTGCTGTGGCGACGCACGCACCCGCTCGTCGCGGTTGCGGCCTCCTTCGGCACGTGGGCGGTGGTCGACATCGTCAGAGTCCTGACCGGGTCGGAAGGCCTTCTGCTGAACAGCATGTCGGCGGCGCTGATCCTGGCCTACGCCCTGTTCCGGTGGGGCTCCGGTCGCGAGGCCGCCAGCGGCCTCGGCGTCATCCTGCTCTGGCTGCCCATCACCAACGTCGCCGACCCCGTCAGCCTGGCGGACACGGTCGGCACGTACGGGTACTTCCTGTTCGCCGCCGCGCTCGGCGCCGCGATCCGCTATCGCGCGAAGATCCGCGTCCGCGACATCGACCAGGCCAAGGCCCGCGAACGCGAACAGCTCGCTCGTGAGCTCCACGACACCGTCGCCCACCACGTCTCGGGCATCGCCATCCAGGCCCAGGCAGGACGTGCCATCGCGGCCTCCCACCCTGAGCGTGCCGTCGAGGCCCTGGCCATCATCCAGGACGCAGCGACCCGCACCCTCACCGAGCTGCGCGCCATCGTCGGCGTGCTCCGCGCCTCGCAGGACAGCGAGTTCGCGCCGCAGCCCGGCGTGGCCGAGGTCGAGCGGCTCGCCACCGATGGCCAGATGCGTCCCTGCGTCAAGGTGAGGCTCTCCGGCGAGTTCGACGACCTCAGCCCGGCGGTCGGGGCGGCGATCTACCGCCTGGCCCAGGAGTCCATCACCAACGCTCGACGGCACGCCCGGCAAGCGACCCAGGTCACCGTCGCCGTCACAGGCGATGCCGACCGGGTACGGCTGACCATCGACGACGACGGCACCTCCGGCGCTGGCGGCCGCGCACCAGCGGGCTACGGCCTGGTGGGCATGCGGGAACGCGCCTCACTGCTCGGCGGCACCTTCCACGCAGGCCCCATCGCCGGGCGGGGCTGGCGGGTAGAAGCGGTCCTGCCCCGAACCGGGACGTCACGATGAGCATCAGGGTCCTCATCGCCGACGACCAGCCCATCGTGCGGACCGGGCTGACGATGCTTCTCGACGCCCAACCCGACATCGACGTGGTCGGCGCGGCCGCAGACGGGTGCGAGGCGGTCCGCCTGGCGCTCCAGCTGCGCCCCGACGTCGGCCTGTTCGACATCCGGATGCCGCTGATGGACGGCATCGAAGCCACCCGACGTCTCGCCGGCCCCGACGTCGCCGACCCCCTGCCGATCGTGGTCATCACCACCTTCGACCTCGACGAGTATGTCCACGGGGCGCTCAAGGCCGGCGCCCGCGGGTTCCTGCTCAAGGACGCCGGACCCGCCCTGCTGAACCAGGCCATCCACTCCGCCGCCGACGGAGACGCACTTATCGCGCCCAGCGTGACCGTCCGACTGCTCGCAGCGTTCGCCCACGCACAGACCTCACCACCGAGGCAGCCGATAGAACCCCTCACCGCCCGCGAGGAGGAAGTTCTCGTGCCTGTAGCCCGAGGCCGCACCAACAATGAGATCGCCAGGGAGCTCTATATCACCCCCAGCACCGTCAAAGCCCACCTCGCCAGCCTTATGCGAAAGCTCGGCGCCAGAAACCGCGTCGAGGTCGCCATGTGGGCCTACGAGACCGGGCGCACCTGAAGCCGCAAGAGCTCCCGCCGAACGTCTGGTGCAACCCCTCACAGCGTCACCAGGCGGCGCGTACCCCTCGGAGGGACACATCGTTAATTTCGCCGGGTGACGGGCCACAAAACGCGCGGGTCTGAGGGCTAGCGTAGAAGACTTTGGGTCACCCGGCGGCGAGAGCGGCACTGCCAACCTGCGCGAACTGCCCTCAACCGCTGGCAGACAACATTGGGATCTACCTGAACTGCCGCGATCCCTGCGGGTCACGATGGTCCATGAACAACTCCCAGATCACCTCCGCCCTCGTTCCCGTGTCGACTGACAGCTCGGCCGGAGCTGCATTACGCCAGGCGATCGCTGCGCACCTTGCCCGCTACACTGGGCAGACGCGTAGCCACACGGAGTCCGACCTGCGCGCCTTCCTGAACTGGTGCGGCGAACGCGGACTGGACCCGTTGACCGCCCACCCCTTGCACATCGAGCTCTACGTCCGTTGGATGCAGGAGACCCGCTCGTACAAGCCGGCCACGATCTCGCGGCGGTTGTCCGTCGTCATGGGGTTCTACCGTACGGCCGTCATCGACGGTGTCCTGGCTGCCTCGCCGGCCGACCATGTCCGGCGACCGCACGTACCACCTGAGTCACCCACCCTGGGTCTGTCTCACCTGCAGTTCGAGGCGATGCTCCAGGCCGCGCGGAACAGCGCCAACATCAACGACTTCGCCCTCGTCGCGATGGTCGGGCTGCTCGGCCTGCGGATCTTCGAGGCCTGCGGCGCCAGCATCGACGATCTGCGTGAGGAGCACGGCCACCGAGTGCTGAAAGTGCGCGGCAAGGGTGGCAAGGTCATCCTGACCCCTTTGCCGCCGGCGGTCCAGCGCGCTATCGAACGCGCCGTGGACCAGCGTGAAGATGGGCCGATCCTGCGCAACCGACAGGGCGGTCGGATGGACCGTCACGCCGCCACCCGACGCCTGCACCACCTCGCCGAAGACGCCGGCATCAACCTGCCGCGGATGCACCCCCACATGCTGCGGCATGCCTTCGTCACCACCATGCTCGATGCCGGCGTCGACCTGCGCGACGTCCAGATCGCCGCCCGTCATGCCGATCCCCGCACGACGATGCGTTACGCCCGAGCCCGCAAGAACCTCGACCGCCACCCCAACTACATCCTCGCCGCCTACATGGCCTCCGGCACCTGAAGGAGGGCGAGGGACCTGACGCATCGAAATCGCGGGGTGATGCACCGCAGACGCACCGACGGCGTGCGGTCCGCCTGGCGACCCAGCGGCTGGCCGCGTCGGCCCGTTGCCTCGTGGTACTGCTGGTAGTACCGTTGTGGGCGTGCCGTCCGTCGCGAAGATCCTGGCTCAGATGAGAGCCAACCCGAGCAACATTCGGTACGAGGACCTGGCCAGGGTGTGCGAGCACTACTTCGGCCCGCCCAGGACCAGCGGCGGCTCTCACGCCGTGTACAAGACCCCTTGGCCCGGCGACCCGCGAGTGAATATCCAGAACGACCACGGCAAGGCCAAGCCCTACCAGGTCCGACAGGTCCTGGCAGCGATCGACAAGAAGGAGGCAGACCAGTGAGCACGACGATCCCCGAAGTGACGCACTACACCTACCGCGTCAGTTGGTCTCCCGAGGACCAGGAGTTCGTCGCCACCTGCCTCGAGCTTCCCTCCCTGTCCTGGCTAGCACCCACTCAGGACGAGGCACTGCACGGCCTTCGCGATCTGGTCGACACCGTTATTGACGACATGCACCGCAACGGTGAGCCGATCCCAGAACCACTGGCCTCTCGCGCCTATTCGGGCAAGTTCAATCTCCGCGTCGGTGAACGGCTCCACCGTCAGCTCGCGATGAAAGCAGCAGAAGAGCACCTCAGCCTTAACCAGTACGTCATCCGCAAGCTCGGCGACGCATCCTGAACAGACATCCGGAAATGCCGCATACGGCTCGGTCACGCGTCCACGAAGGTGACGCGCCCTTCGTCGTCCGTTGGGGGTTCGAAGTGGTCGAAGTACCGCTCAGCGGTTGCCTCATCGAGCTGGAAGTCGTCGCCGTGCGAGGCTAGCCGGTCGCGGACACGCCTCAAGACGACCTCTCGGGGCGTAGTTAGGTAGAAGATCTCTGGTTCGACACCATGTGGAGCGAGCAGCTCGCGCCAGTCGTCCCGCATGGCGCGTGACCAGAACGAGAAATCGAGGACGACGTCTTCGCCGCTTTGTACTAGGTGGAGGAGTCGTGCTCGAAGTTGGCGGTCTACGGCTGCTCGCACGTGCTCTGGCAGGGGCATGGATCTGTGGCCTTGCTCCCAGGCGGTCTGGTCGAAGGAGAGCCGGTGCATCCCTTGGGCCTCCAGTCGGCGGGCGATGGTGGACTTGCCCGATCCGGCTGGACCGCACATGAGGACAACTCGGCTCATGAGTCCGATTGTGCAGGCCCGCGCCGGACACGCGCATCTGGCACCCCTCTGTGTCAAGAGGCGGCTGGGAGGGTGGTCGTAGGCTTGGTGGTGGCGGGTCCGGGAAGAGGCTTGTCCGAAGAGCCGGCAGCGGGTTGTGAGCCGGTCGCGCTGGAGTCAGAGTCGTCACCCCTTTGCCCTCCCGGGCCCGTCGTGTGTCCGGCGAGGTCGTCGAGCATCGCCTTGTACACCAGGTCGGACAGGCGCCGTTTGAGGCAGCGCAGCGCTTCCATCGACGTCTTCCCGGCGGCTTTCTTCCGGTCGTAGTAGACCCGGCCCTCGGTGGTTCTGGTGCGGAGCTGGACGATGGCCATGATGTGCAGCACCCGGTTGATCTGCCGGTTCCCGCCGCGGGAGAGCCGGTGGCGGACGTGCTCGCCGGAGGAGGCGTCGATCGGGGCGGTGCCGGTCCAGGACGCGAAGTGGTTCCGGTCGGGGAAGCGGGTGATGTCCCCGACCTCGACCAGCAGCCGCGCGGCGCCGGAGGGTCCGATGCCGTGCAGGTCCATCAGCGAGGACCCGGACGCCTCCACCAGCGCCTTGAGGTCCTGGTCCGCGGCCTTGGTGCGGGCGTAGATCTTGGCCAGGTCCGCGGCCAGCTCGGCGGCGTGGGCCTTGCGGACCTTGCCCGCCGGTGTGGTGGGGCGGACTTTCTTGAGCAGCTCCTTGGCCTGGGCCGCGGACAGGAACGTCTTGGCCCCGCCGGGGACGAGCTCGAGCAGCAGCTTGTGCAGCTGGCAGACCTTGCGGGTGTGCTCCTCACCCAGGGAGCGGCGCCGGTCCACGCACATCCGCAGCACCTCCAGCTGCTCATCCCCACGACCGGACGCAGGCCGGACATGCGCACCCCGACCAGGGCGATCGAGTGGGCGTCGGTGGCGTCGGTCTTACGTCCCTGTCCGGTGGCGAAGATCCGCACCCGCGCCGACATCTTCGCCGGCACGTCCACGACCTCCTCGCCGTCGGCGACGAGGCGGTCGGCGACGTGCTTGCCGATGCCGGCGCACCCCTCGACCGCCCAGACCCGGCGCGGCCACGCCCGGGCGTAGGCCAGCAGCCGGCCGTACCCCTCGGCGTCCGTGGGAAACCGCCCGCCGCCGACGATGCTCTCGCCGGCGGTCATGACCTCGATCGTCACGCTGCGCTTGTGCGGGTCCATCCCGATCACGACCCGCGGGGACTCCTGCTCGTCCATTGCTGTGCTCCCTTGCTCGTGCCAACAGGTGGTGTCGAGCTGGGAGGGCACCGCTACGTACGGCTGGGCACACCCCTCTTGAGCCTCTCGCAGCCCTGACGGTGACCGGGACGACGCACGCCAAATGTGAGCCTCACGCCAAGAGCGTGGGCAGCCGCAAAGAGAACGACCGCCCCCGTCACCTAGAACCGAGCCTGGCCGGGCCCGATCCTGCCGTCAATGAAACACGTAGCCGCGCACCGCGCGCCGCGCGGCAGTACGACGATGTGGACGCTCGGCAACCTCGCGCAGTTGAGCACAACCCGCGCACAGATCATCGTGCCAGCGAACGCGCGCTCCGCTCTTGCTTCGTGATGTACCTGTTCATCTGGGGCCGGTGGGTAGACACTCAACTTGTGAGTGCGACTGAGCGTCCCGCGGTGGAGGACCAAACCCCGCCTGCCGCTCTGCTCAGGGTCGTCAACCCGGTCCTGAGGACCGTCCTGCGCTCTCCCCTGCGTGGGGCGCTCGGCCGGGGCCTGATGCTTCTGCACGTCACGGGTCGCAAGTCAGGGCGGGTCTACGTGGTCCCGGTGGGACGGCACGTGCACGAGGGGCAGCTGGTGGCCTCGGCCGGCGGCGCCTGGCGGCGCAACCTGGCGGGGGGCGCCGCACTGGAGGTCACCCTCGACGGGCGCCGACGTCCCGCTCACGGAGAACTGGTCGACGACCCCTACGAGGTTGCCCAGATCTTCGGTGATCTCCTGTCCCAGCTGGGGTGGAAGCGGGCGAACCGGCTCGGTCTGAAGCTCAACGTCGATCGAGCGCCGACCACGTCCGAGCTACAGGCCGCGCTGGTCGACCGCAGGGTAGTGCGCCTGACCCTGCTGGACACCGCAGGCCCAGTCGGTCGCTGACCGGCCGGCACGAGCAGGCCGGCGCGAGAGTGGCTGGCTCTAGAACGCCACATGCGTGGCGATGTCGGCTGTGAGCAGCTGGGCAAGGTTGCTCGCTCTTCTGACCGGGCCGGTGTGCCCGGCACCACCCAGGACGCGAAGGTCGCTGCAGGGCAGCACGCGGTCGAGCGCCTCGAGGCGCCGTCCGAAGTGGGCGGGCGACTTCGCCCCTCCCACCAAGAGCACGTGCTGCGCAATCCCGCGGTACTGGTCCAGACGGTCACCCAGTTGCTCCAGCGCTTCTGCATCGCCGATCTGGCCCGGGATCAGGGTCCTGCGGAACCGCGGCGACAGGGCTAGGAGCCGTGCCAACTTCGCTGCCGGAGCGGGTGCCCCGGCGATGTCGCGCAAGAAGATCTCCAGAGCCTGCCCGGGATGACCGGCATCGATCGCGCGACGCGCCGCGAGGGTCGAGCTCGGCGGTCCCAACGGCAGCTCTGTCAGGTCGAGGGCCGGCTCGTAGACCGCGAGAGCATCGAAGCACTCCGGAGCGGCCAGCACCGCCTCCAACGCCACCACACCGCCGGCGGAGTGTCCGAACAGGTAGCAGGGACGACCGGCCTCCCGGGCCAGAGCCACGACGTCCAACGCCTCGTCCTTGACCTCGACCGCGCGTGAGCGCTCGACGTCGGTTCGGTACCGGCGCCGGGTGAGTCGCAGCACCCGGCACGTGCTCCGCAGCTGCGCCGCCAGCCCGGCATACCCGCGCCCATCGTCCAGGCCGCCGCCGGAGACGATCACTGTGACCGGACCGCTGCCCTCGTCGAAGGCCAAGACCTGGCAACCGTCAGCCGACTCCACAGTGATTCGGCCGGGAGCTCGCGAATCGGATAGGCCCCCTCGACGTTGGCGGGTCATGAAATGACGCTAGCAGCAGCAGCCCCACGTCTGGGGTGAGATGTACGCAGCGGCCACCGACGGAAGGCGCCGCACATCCGGTACTGCCGCACCGCGCGCGGGTGCCTCACCACCCGCCAGCGCTCCATGTGGGGACGGCCTTAGGCTCAACGCGTGGCCGCGTCAATCCGCTTCAGCTCAGTGACCATCGCATGCCCCAACCCTGAGGAACTGGCGGCGTTTTATGCGGACATCACGGACGGCGAGGTCACATTCACGCACCAGAACGAGTGGGCCAGCCTGCGATGCCCTGGCGGGCGAATCGAGTTCATGGGAGTCCCCAACTACGAACCTCCCCGCTGGCCGGAGGACACTTCGCTCATCCACATCGACTTCCATGTCGACGACCTGGAAGTGGCGAGCACGCGTGCGGAGAGGGCAGGAGCCACCCGCTTCGTCACGCAGCCCAACGCCAGCCATTGCCTCGTCTTCGCCGATCCCGCAGGCCACCCATTCTGTCTCACCCTGATCGACGAAGTCGGCTGATGATCCTCACGGATGCCCCTCACCGAGGACAGCTCCGCTCGCTCGTCCGGATCGGGTCTGTCCGATGAACGGTGGTTCTGGTGTTCATCTCAGAGGTTCTCCGCGGCCGGCATGCGGTCGGCGAAGGTGACGGCGAAAGCGTTGAGCGCGGGCTTCCACCGCATGGTCCATCGTGCCTGC
>NZ_JBJFZS010000041.1:0-14062 GCF_045032595.1 Ornithinimicrobium jinqii | reverse complement strand
AAGGTAGCGTCAGGCACGTCGAGGTCTTCCGGATGGGCTGTGTGAGAACTCCCATCATCGGAAGGCCTCGACACTCATCCCGGTACCGACGCGCCAGCCCTCCCTACACCCTGATCTGTGAAGAGCCGCTAAAGCCTTCAACAGCCGCCACATGTTTGGCACGCTTTCCAGAAGAGGCGGACCTCGTCTGTATCGGGGAGTGCGATACGTGTCGTCCAACATCCACGGCTATGCCGCCTCTCAGGGCACTGATGGATTCGGCAGGAGGTTCAGGTGGTGGTAGAGGCGTTTCCAGACAAAGTCCTCTGGGCGACCCCACGGCCGATGGGTTCATTCGCCTGGCCTCTGATCTATTTTTCTCCGCTTATTCTGACAGCAGTAGTGGCATCTAAATCACTCTTGACAATGTCTCTTCTCTTGATTATTCCAGTCTACGTCGCTCTGTCCCACGCGTTTACCGCTACGAGCCAAGGCCTTGAAGTAACACAGACGGGCATCCGCGTGCGTAGATGGGGACGAATCACAGCCAGCTGGCTACTTGAGGAGGATGGGATCGGCTTGGAGTGGCATGGGGGGTCCGGTCCCCGCCTCCTTTCTCCCCAAGCGTCGGGGCCAGCAGTATCGATCCATAGTCACGGCTCGTACATGACCGAGGTGCATGCCGAATTCTCCACAGCCTGGCAGGAGCGTTCATCAGCGCGTCGGTTGCAACAAGTTCTTGGACCGCGCCTTCTCCTGCATTTGTGAAGGAGTGGAGTCAAGCAAAGTAGTGCTTGAGCATCCGGGGCAGCGGTTCTGCGCCGCGATCGGCATCGACGTGGGCGGGCGCCGGGACGTGCTCGGCCTGTGGGCCGGGCAGGGAGGTGGTGAGTCGGCGAAGTTCGGCGATGTTCGTGCTCGCCGATCTGAAGAACCGTGGCGTGGCCGACGTGTTCTTCATCGTCTGTGACGGACTCAAGGGCCTGCCGGACAGCGTCAACGCGGTCTTCCCCCAGGCGATCGTGCAGGCCTGCGTGATCCACCTCATCCGCGCCACGCTGCGCTACGCCTCGCGGAAGTACTGGGACCAGCTGGCCAAGGACCTGCGCCGCATCTACACCGCACCCTCGGTCGACGCCGCCTGGGCGGCGTTCGAGGAACTCGAGGAGAAATGGGGCAAGCCCTACCCCGCAATCCCCAAGATGTGGAGAGCGGCATGGGAGGAGTTCATCCCCTTCCTGGCCTACGACGTGGAGATCCGCCGGGTGCTGTTCTCCACCAACGCCATCGAGTCCCTGCACGCCCGGTACCGGCGGGCGGTCACCGTGCGCGGTCACTTCCCGACCGAGCAGGCCGCGCTCAAGTGCCTCTACCTGGTCACCCGCGGACTGGACCCCAAAGGCACCGGCCAGGCACGATGGACCATGCGGTGGAAGCCCGCGCTCAACGCTTTCGCCGTCACCTTCGCCGACCGCATGCCGGCCGCGGAGAACCTCTGAGATGAACGCCAGAAACACCGTTCATCGGACATGCATGCTGGTATCTGCGCGGTGAGGGTCGTGACCCATCCTCTGACTGGTGCCCTGCTGGGCTACCGACGGTCTGATCAGTCCGGCCCTCATCGCGTGACACGGAGCACCGGCCGGTCGGGCATGACCTAATACGAGCCTGGCCCGGTGACGCGAGCCTGGTGCATGTCCTGTCTGACCGACCCGGCCGGTGCCGACCCCCTCGGATCAGAAAGGGCCAGCACCATCATGACTGATGCACCAGGACGAGTCGGTGGTATCGACTCCCACAAGGACACCATCCACGTCGCCGTCATCACCGAGACCGGTCAGCACGTGGACGACAAGGAGTTCCCGACCACCCAGGCCGGGTACCGCCGCGCAGTGGCCTGGCTGATCGGTCACGGACCCCTGAGCGCGGTGGGTGTGGAGGGCACCAGCAGCTACGGCCGCGGGATCGCCACCGAGCTCACCGGCGCCGGGATCCGGGTCGTGGAGGTCAACCGGACCCGCCCTGCCGAACGCCGCAAGCAGGGCAAGACCGACGCCCTGGACGCCTACCGTGCCGCCCGGTCCGTGCTCTCCGGCGAGGCCAGCACCGACCCCAAGTCCGCCAGCATCGAGCCCCTGCGTGCGCTGAACATCACCCGACGCTCGGCCCTGAAGGCGCAGCAGGCCGCCTGGCGGCAGATCGGCTGCGTGCTCGTCAACGCCCCCGCCCCCGTCCGCGACCGGTACCGGGACCTGCCCGACACCAAGCTCCTGAGCACCCTGGCCGGCCTCCGACCAGGCCGGTGCGCCGACCCCGACGAGGCGGACCTGCTGCACTCCCTACGCGCACTGGCCCGCCGCCACCGCGACCTGGCCACCGAGATCGAGGACGTCGAGGCGCGGATGCTCGCCCGCGCCACCCGGGCCAACCCCGGACTCATGGCCATCAAGGGCGTCGGACCCGTGACCGGGACCCAGCTGCTCATCACCGCCGGCGACAACCCCGACCGGCTGCGCACCTCGAGCTCCTTCGCCGCGCTGTGCGGGACCTCGCCCATCCCCGTCAGCTCCGGACGCACCGACCGCCACCGCCTCTCCCGCGGAGGCGACCGACAGGCCAACGCCGCCCTGCACCGCATCGTGAAGAACCGCATGACCCACGACCCGACCACCCGCGCCTACCGCGACAGCCACCTGGACAAGGGCTGGACCCTGGCGGCGGTCTACCGGGCCCTCAAGCGAGCTGTCGCCCGCGAGATCTTCCAGGCCCTCACCGGCAACTGCCCCGTCCCGGACTACTCCGACCTGCGCCCGACCAGACAGGCCAAGAACATCACCCTCACCAACGCCGCCACCGCCCTCGGCGTGTGGCCAGCACGAGTAGGAGAGCTCGAGCTCGGCAGACGCCGCGACGACGAGTTCGCCCAGCGCTACCGCCAATGGCTCACCGCCGCTTGACAACCCATAGGAGCATCACTCCCTGCGGCGGTGGTGTCCTGGGGCCACACGTGGCCACAGTCGGCGCACCGGTACCGGCGCACGGTGATGCAGGGTCGTGGGGCGCCACCCGAACGGCTCGTGAGCCAACGCCTTGGTCACGGTGTCACGCGGGACGCTCTGGCACCGTCAGCGGCGGCACCGGTCGTCCGGTTCGACGACCCGGCAGGCGAGCACCGGCCGGTCGGGCTTGAGCAGCTGTCCGGTGACTTCCAGGCCGAGCTCGTCCAGGCCGGTGTGAAGGTGGTCAGGTCGGCGCCGGTGAAGGTAGCGTCGGGCACCTCGAGGTCTTTCGGATGGTTGGCGTAGGAAGCTCCATCTTCGGAAGACCTCGACACCTATCCCGGACCGACGCGCCAGTGCTGCCTACACCCTGACGCGAAGATTCATGGTGAGGGCTGCTGTTCTGCGGTGTCGAGGGTGACTGTGTATCCGAGGGCCTGGAACTGGGCGACGGCCCGGTTCTTGGCGCGCTCCGGGCGACGCCGGGTGTAGTAGTCACTGCCGAGGTCCTCGTAGACCTGACCGGTGCTGAGCATGTGCCAGATCACCGTGAGCATCGCATGTTGGATGGCGACGTGGGCCTTCATCGGCCCTCTCCGGCTGGAGATCCGTCGGTACTTCACACCGAGGGGGGTTGGGCGAAGCCCGCCCCGGTGCCTGCCTGAACGCGCTCCGTTCTCGGACTGCTTCTGCCGTCTGGGATCGGGATGGCCCGCTTCAGCACGGTCCCGTCGATAGGTGGCGTCGAGGCCCGAAGACGCCTCGTAGCAGCCTGTCGGGATCGCCCGAGCGAGATGGGGCCACCGGGACGAGGAGAACTCGCCCGCCGCCCTCGGCGAGCATCAGCCAATTGGGCAGGCGGCTTGGCCGGACAGAACAGCAGATCACTGCTCCACACGTCCATCACGTCATCCAGTCCCAGGTGCGGGGCTTGAACAGGTGAGCGGCTTGCCTGTCGATCTCGAAGGGCTCGGTGTCATCGAGCGCATCGACGTCTAACGGCTCCCTCACGAGAGAAGTGTATAACGAACGACTGCGCACTTGTCATGCCGCACCGAGGTCTCCGGACCCTTCTGGGAGCGTAGTGGCCTCAGTTGGTCTCGACGAGTTAGAGGAGGCCGAGCGCGACGGCAGCGTCGCGGGCGAGGAGGAAGCCCGCGATCCCGGCCACCCACAGCAGGGCTTCACCGCCCGCGCGTCGCGACCACTGGTCCAGGCGCCGCAGCAACGTCTCGACCCGCTGTGCCGCGACCGTGCGGCCTAGCACTAGGAGGAGCGCCGGCGCGATCATTACCAAGCAGTAGCCAGCCAGTGCCAGTGCTGGGACACCGTCTGGTAGGTCAGCAGCGGCCAGCAGGGTGACGGCCCCGAGGTATGGTAGCATCGTCGCAGCTTCAAGCAGCACTGCGGCAGCAGCCAGGGCTAGCAGTCCCCCGTGGGTCTCGCCCTCGCCCAACCTGTTCCTCCACCGCGTGAGCAACCCTGGCCGTCCGGTGATGTTGACCAACCCATCTGATGTGGTCCCGCCGGACACGGTGACTCCCTTCAGTCGGCGCCAACGCATGGGTAGCAACGCCCACACCAGCAGTGCTGAAGCGATGATGAGTTGGGCCACGAGCAGCGGCACCGGGCGCGCGGCGTCGCCGGCGCCGTCAAGGATTGACAGGGTCACCTTGGCACCAAGCAGCAGGGCAAACCCCAGCAACCAATAGGCCCCCGCGACGACCGCTAGGTAGCCAAGCACAGCTCGCGGCCGAACCCGAGGGGAAAGGAGCAGCCAGGCAGGCAACAGCAAGGTGCCCACACTCGTGCTGTCGACCAGGGCGAGCCCCGGCAACACAATCAAGACGTCCCATTCCATGCCCCAAGAGTGCCATACGATCGTATGGGTGCGACGATGTGGGGGTGCCTGCATCGACACGTGCGTCCGCAGCGGTGGAAGACGCCGTCGTCGCGGTGATCGCCGAGCACGGGCTCGAGGGGACCTCAGTGCGGCGTGTCGCCGCGCGGGCAGGTGTGTCCATCGGCGCGGTCCAGTACCACTTCCCCAGCAAGGACGCCATGCTAGCCGCGGCCATGGCGCGGGTGGAAGAGATATACGGCCGGCGCCTGGCGGAGGAGGCCGCCCGGTTGTCCGACAGCCCGGATATGATGCTGCGGGCCACCCTGCGCAGCCTCATCCCCCGCTCCCGAGCCGAGCGCGTGGATACGTCCCTGTGGCTCGCATTCGTGGCTCGAGCCGCGGTCCACCACCCGACGGCCGCCCAGCACCAGGCCTCGTGGCAGCGAGCCGAAGACGGCATCGCCTGGCAGATCATGGCCTGCATCGCGCGCGCGACGTACACGACTAACGCGACCACAGACGGTGCAAAGGCACAGGCCACAGCGAAAGCCGCCTGCGCGAAGGCGAGTACGGCAATGGACGAGGCGCGAAACGACAACTCGGCCCCCGAACCATCGCCCTGGGTCCAGGACGCAGCAGCTGAGCTGCTTGCCCTGGCCGACGGTCTAGCCATCGCCTCGGCTATTGAGCCCGTTCGCATGCCCCCGGTGCGTGCGCGGCAAATACTCGACGCGGCTGTAGGCCGAGTCCTGCAAGCCGGGCCGCCTCACTCCTAACCGGCGAAACTTGAGTTTGCCAGGAGGTACGGTCCGGGTCGGTCTGAGTGTGCATGGTATCGACCGTCATCACGCATCCGTGCACGTCGGCAGCGTCGAACCCGGCGACCAGGTCGCGGACCGCGGGGATCTCGTTCGACTCCGCCGACACTGTGTGCTGTCCCAGCACGACGCCAGTGGCGTGCTCGAGCGCAGCGATCAGATGCGGCGCGGCGGACGTTTTCGAGCGAGCACCACGAACGGTCTTGTCGTCGATGGCAATACCCGGCGGCCCTCGATGCCGCGGACCCGGCACCATGCGAACACTGTCAACGCGGCATCGAGCGCGCGGGCACCGAGGCGGCCGAACAGCTTGCGCACCGTGGACTCCACCGCTGCTCGTTCCAGGCCGAGACGAGCAAGCTGACCGGCCCCCAGATCGAGACCAAACTCTGCGATCGCGGCGAACGAGGGGGCTCCGGTGCGTACCGCACAGACCGTGACCGCGAGCACCCCCGCCAGCGGGTACCGCCCTCCTCGCAGGTCTCGGGGATCAGGGACCATGCCCAACATGCCCAGCAGCGAATGATCAGCGGAGTCGATGACGCAGGAGTGATCGGGGAAGATGGCACGAGCGGATGGGGTCCTTGCGCGAGACGGTGGGCGTGAGAACTTCCATGTCAGTCCCATTGACCCTATCCGTCACACACGCCACGCCGATCAGCCACACGTTGCCCCATGTCTCCGCCCCAGCAAGCAGACCTTTCCGAGCACTGGTTCATGTCCCTGGGTGCACCACACCGGCCCCCGCTTCGCGGAAATTCCTACGTGGGCACCAGGCCGCTTCGCGGGCACTTTCGGTGAGTCGCGTCGAACAGTTGCGCCTTGCGCCACTCCCCGCTACTATCAGAAAACGACTCTGGACTCTCGTTGGAGGAACCATGGGTACGCGGCGGGCAGCGACGGTGCTGACGGTGATCTTTGCGCTTCTCATAGCGCCGGTCGTTGCGCACGGAGCAACTGCGACGTATTGGGATGGCGGGACTGTCTACAGTCAGGACAAGTACTCAATAAGGCGCACCATCTCTGGCGGGTCAACCGACGTGCAAGGAAGCGTTCTAATCGCGCGGAATCGGACCATACAAGCAGGGATCGTTCTGTATCAGTCCGAAGGATTCGGTTTTACTACACAGACCCATGGCGCACGCACCAACTCGCAGAACGTATGCAAATGGACATACCAGGCCTACGTGAGTGGGACAGCCGACCTGTTATGTAAGTACTTCTACTGACTCAGTGCATCACTTGAGGCGTGACCAGTTCAGGAGGAGCCATGGGAAGGTTAGGCACACGCCGCTTCGCGGCCATCGCTGGGACGGCAGTCGTCGCACTGCTTCTCGGGACAGGCTGGCAAAGCGCGGTTTCAGACAGTGAACAGCCTGATCTGGCTCTATTGACTCAAGGACTCGTGAGCGCCCCCCCGGTCAGCATGGACAGCCAGGCAGGACTGCAGCTCGAACCTTCGTCTTTCCGCAACCTTGGACGCGGTGCAGAGCTTCGCTATTGGGTGGCGCGCGACCTCGCCGGAAACGTGTGCCTGATTACTGCGGCCGACGAGGAAGAGGGCGCTATGTCCTGCGCCGCTCCTGGTGTCTTCAATCGGCAAGGGATCGCCCTTCGATACGAGTCACACTCTGTCTTCGAGGAGGCGTACCTGCTTCCAGACAGCGTGGCGGCCGGTGAGAATCTCATCGCCGTCCAGCCTGGTGCCCTGGCCGCCGACCAAGCACGCCAAGGACTCCGCCCGGCAACTGTGCAGCGCGCCCATGACTTCGAGTTGCGTACGCTCCCGAGCAGGGACCGCAGTGTCGGCAAAGCGCCGTAAGCGGTAACGATGCGAATGAAAAAGCGGCTGATCGCTTCGGTCGGAGCAAGCCTGGCTGCAGTCCTGTTCTTCGTGTCAGCTGCGTTCGCAGCAAACCTGCAGTATTGGGACGGGCTGACCGTTTACGGCGCTGACAAATATTCGTCCAAAGGAATGGTCTACGGTGGGACGTCGAACGTTGTCTCGTCCAGCCTAACGGCGGTGATCAAGACACAGCAGGGGCCCTACCTGACGAACACTGCCGAGGCGACCTCGAGGGTGACCATGGTGCATGGAGGAAGGAGCAACTCCTACAGTTTGTGTGAATGGAAGTATCCCTGGTATCTGAGTGGCAGCGCGCACCTCACCTGTCACGTCAATCGTTAACTAGGTGCGACGATGCGGAGCAGCGATGGCTGATGCAGAGGGAAAAGCGGACCTGGCCAGAGCCGGTGGGCCGCGGCGACGAGTGGTCAGTCCCACGTCCTACTTCGGGGTCACCGCAGTGCTCTGGGTGTCAGGATGCGCCGCAGCCGTGGGGGCTCTGCTTCCCCCGTCGCCCTTCCTGACGGGCTACTTCTTTGGACACCCAGCTCCATGGTTGAGATTCAGTGAGGTTGCGTTTAGGCTTCCCGAGCCCGGCTACTCGTCAGACTTCGCCATCGCTGGGCTTTCCACTGTCGTTATGGCGGCAGACACACTGCCTCAACTAGTGCAGGCGGTGACCCTCTTAACTGTGACTTCGATGGTCGCCGTCCTCATACTCCGGACAGGAAGGAGGCAATCGCTCGGGGCATCCCTTCGATTGCTCGTCCGTGTTTGCCTTGCTGCCGTCGTGGTCCAAACGGTCGTGGGCCTTGTCGGGGCTCGCGTCAGACAGGCATGGCTCCTCCAGGGCGGGATCGATCCCGAAGAAGCGATCCTGCCCAGTGCTCCACTGGCTTGGATCGCGTTCTTGCTGGTGCTCGCCGTCGTGGCGTGGTTCGCTGCTCGGTTTGAGACGGTGAGACGCGCCGCCTCTGACTTGGCCACATTTAGTGACCACCCGCGATGAGCGCTCGAAGCCGTTCAGCTGCCTACGTTGAGATGGCAGGCGGGGCAACAGTGGACGCGTCTCTGGTGGTGAAGCGCCCCAGGTTTGATGCCGCTCCTGTTTGAGTCCAGGAGGATGAGCACATGCCGAAGAAGATCGATCCCGAGCTGCGAGCTCGGGCCGTCAGGCTGGTGCTGGAGCACCAGCAGGATTACCCCTCGACGACCGAGGCGATGATCGCTGTGTCCATGCAGCTGGGTGTCTCCCGTGAGTCGGTGCGGCGGTGGGTGCGGCATCGGAGAGCCGGGGTCGTGCCTACGTCCCGCCCCGCACGCGGCACCTTCAGTTCACGTCATACCCCGGCCTGAGGAGGGGCTTTTCCCGCGCGCGACGCTCCGCACGCCCCCACGGCGACGGCACAGGCGCATAGCGCCGGCCGACGTGACGACGCGGGCCAAGACCCTGCGACGTACGGATGCCACGATGGCGTGACCACCCACCGCCCCCTCCCGTCCATTGCTATGCCGGGCTTGGCCACTCGATCGTCACCGCCGCACTGGACACCACCACGCCGCCCAGGGCCGCGACTCTGAGACGTACGTATGCCTGACACCGCACCGCCCTTGCCAAGTCTGACCGCCGACCGTCCAGCTTCGACCCACCTGACCCGCGCATGAGACGCGACCTCCTCGCCCGCCAACGTCCCTCACCAGCTCTTCGCCTTGCTGAATCCCCACACACCTTTTCCATCCTGGCCCGCTCCGTGGCCACTCGCCGTTCGGTTGCGGCCTTGGGGGGCGTGACGATGACGCTGCACAAGCTGTCGGCGGGGTCGGGGTATGAGTACCTCACCCGCCAGGTCGCGGCCGGGGACGACACCGAGATCGGTCGCCGAGGGCTGGAGGACTACTACGCGGCCAGGGGTGAGTCGCCCGGTCGCTGGACGGGCTCAGGCCTGGTCGGGATCGACGGGCTCGAGTCCGGTAACCGCGTCACCTCGGAGCAGATGCGGAACCTGTTCGGCGCCGGCCGTCACCCGTTGACGGGTGTGGCGCTGGGTGCGCCATACCGGGTCTACGACAGCGACGGGGGAGGGTTCAACGCGGAGGTCGCCCGACGGCTTCAGGCACGTGCTGACGGCTCGACCGAGCCGGCGAAGCAACTGGCGCAGACGGCGGCAGCGCGCAGCGAGGTGGCACGGGAGTACTTCGTCCGCGAGCAGGGCAGGGAGCCGCGTGATGCCCGGGAGCTAGCTTCGGCGGTGGCGCGGTACTCGCGGCCGCAGCGGACGGCCGTGGCGGGGTATGACCTGACGTTCAGCCCGGTGAAGTCGGTGTCGACACTGTGGGCCATCGCCCCGCCCGAGATCTCCCAGGCGGTCGCGGAGGCGCACGACGCCGCTGTGCAGGAGGCGTTGGCCTTCCTCGAGCGTCAGGTGCTGTACACGCGGGAGGGCAAGGACGGCGCACGTCAGGTCGAGACCAGGGGGCTGATCGCGGCGGCCTTCACCCACCGGGACTCCCGGGACGGCGACCCCGACCTGCATACCCACGTCGCGGTCGCCAACAAGGTGCAGACCGTCGAGGGCAAGTGGCTGTCGATCTACGGGCGGGTGCTGCACCAGCACGTCGTCGCCGCGTCGGAGGTCTACAACACCGCCGTCGAGGCTCACCTGCGTACTGCCCTGGGGGTCCGGTTCGTCCAGCGGTCGGGCGGGACCGGCGACAAGCGGCCGGTCCGGGAGATCGAGGGGGTCAACCGCGCGCTGTGCGAGCTGTGGTCCCGGCGCCGGGGTGACATCACCGCCCGGCAAGAGGAGCTGTCCCGGGAGTTCCTGGAGGCGCACGGGCGCCCGCCCACACCGGTGGAGCAGATCGCCCTGGCCCAGCGGGCCAACCTCGAGACCCGGGCGGCCAAGCACGAGCCGCGATCTCTGGCGGCCCAGCGCGACACGTGGTGGGCCGAGGCGGCCGGGGTGCTCGGGCCGGAGGGGATCCAGCAGATGGTGACGGCCGTGCTGGGCCAGGCGAGCAGCCCGACGCAGGACGTGTCCGACGGGTGGGTACAGGAGGCGGCACAGCGGGTGGTCGCCGAGGTCGAGGCGCGGCGGGCCACCTGGCAGGTCTGGCACCTGCAGGCCGAGGCCCAGCGCCAGGTCCGCGGCCTGAACCTGCACCCGCGCCAGGTCGCTGACGTCGTCGGGCGCCTCCTCGACGCGGCTACGGCGGCGCGCTCGGTCAACCTCACCCCGGACCTGGACCCCATCGCCGAGCCGGGAGTCCTGCGGCGAAGCGACGGCACCAGCGTCTACCGGCACACCGGCAGCGACCACTACACCAGCCGGCGGGTCCTGGAGGCCGAGCAGCGGATCACCTCGGCCGCCGGCCGGACCGACGGTGCTGCACTGCTTCCCGAGGACGCCCGGCTCGCGGTGCTCGAGGCGTCCGTGCAGGGGAGGGACCTCAACCGAGGGCAGGTGGACCTGGTCCTGGCGCTGGCCTGCAGCGGTCGTCGGGTGCAGCTCGTCCTGGCCCCGGCAGGCTCGGGCAAGACCACAGCCGTGCGGGTCCTCGCTGACGCCTGGCGTGGCCACGTCGGCCCGGTGATCGGACTCGCGCCGTCCGCGGCCGCGGCGAGCGTGCTCGCCGAGGCGACCGGCATACCGTCCGAGACGCTGGCCAAGCTCGTCCACGACCTCGACCACGGACGCAGGTCCTGGCTCGACGAGGCGATCGGCCGCGACACCCTCGTCGTGGTCGACGAGGCCGGTATGGCGGACACGCTCACCCTGGACCGCGTGATCACGCACGCGCTGGGCCGGGGCGCCTGCGTCCGGCTCGTCGGCGACGACCAGCAGCTCGCCGCCGTCGGCGCCGGCGGAGTGCTCCGCGACATCGCCACCGCCCACGGCGCCGTACGCCTCGATGAGGTGGTCCGGTTCGCCGACCCCGCCGAGGCCGAGGCGACGCTGGCGTTGCGGGCCGGGGACGCCTCCGCCCTCGGGTTCTACCTCGACCGGGACCGGGTGCACGTCGGGGACCTCGCCACCACCGTCGAGGCCGTCTTCACCGCCTGGTCCCGGGACCGCGCCAGCGGGCGGGACTACCTCATGCTCGCACCCACCCGGGAGGTGGTCGCCAGCCTGAACACCCGCGCGCGCGCCGCGCGACTGGGTGGCGACGCACCTGGCCGCGAGGTGGCCCTGGCCGACGGCACGTACGCGTCCGCCGGGGACGTCGTCATCACCCGGCGCAACGACCGACGGCTGGGCGTCGGTAGCACCGACTGGGTCAAGAACGGTGACCGATGGACCGTCACCGCTGTCGACGGCTCCGCCCTGAGCGTGCGTCATCTCAGCTCCGGTCTGCGGACCAGGCTGCCGGCCGGCTACGCCGCCGAGCACGTCGAGCTCGGGTACGCGTCGACTGTCCACGTGGCTCAGGGGCTCACTACCGACAGCGTCCACGGCATCGTCACCGGGCAGGAGTCCCGGCAGCTGCTCTACACCATGCTCACCCGGGGCCGGCACGAGAACCACGTGCACGTCGTGTCCGCCGTTGACACAGACGGGCACACGCTCCCACTGATCGAAACGGCCAGCCCCGCCACGGCCACCGAGGTCCTGCAGGGCGTGCTCGCACGTGACGGCGCGGCCGTCTCGGCGACCACCGAGAGGGCACGAGCGGCCGACCCCGCGGCGCTGCTCCACGACGCAGCAGAAAGGTACGAGGACGGCCTGCTGGCCGGCGCCGAGAGGCTCCTCGGCCCCGACTGGGGCCATGACCTCGACTTTGCCGCCGAGGCCCTGGTCCCGGGCCTGCCCCACGCCCCGGCCTGGCCCAGCCTGCGTGCGCATCTGATGCTCACCCAGGCCGACGGGCGCGACGCCCTCCAGGCACTGACCGACGCGTCCACCTACCGGGGGCTCGACGACGCCGACGACCCTGCGGCCGTCCTGCTCTCGCGTCTGGACCGCGCACCGTCGGGCGGTCCCCTGGGGTGGCTGCCTGCCATCCCGCAGCGGCTGGCCATCGATCCGGTCTGGGCCGGCTATCTCACCGCCCGCGGGGAACGGGTGCGGGCGCTGGCCGCCCAGGTGCGGCAGGGAACCACACCCGGGCAGCGGTGGGCAGCGCCCCTCGCGCACCACATGAACCGTGACCTCCTGGCCGACCTCACCGTGTGGCGGGCCGCCCGAGGAGTCGACCACACTGACTCGCGGCCGGTGGGGCCGTTGGACGCCGGGGGAGCGGCCGGCCGGTACGCACGCGGCCTCCTCTGCCGGGTCAGTAGTGAGCTGCCCGAGGCCCTCCGGCACTGGGAGCGTCTCATCGTCGAGCACGTCGGACACCGCGACTGGTTCACCCCACGGATGGCCGAGCGTCTGGACCGTCTGCACCGTGCCGGCGTCGACGTACCCGACCGGCTGGAGCAGGCGACGGCCCAGGGCCCGCTCCCGGACGACGAGGCAACCTCGGCACTGTGGTTCCGCATGATCGACCCGCAGCAACACGTCGCATCCACTTCCCGCCGGACCGAGCCGAAGCGGATGCGACCAGAGGATCGCAGTCCTGCCCCCTCCGGTCCTGCCCTTCACGGTCCCAGCCGCTGAGGCCGCACCACGGTCAGTGGCTCGACCGGCGGAACGCTTCGAGGCCGGCGACGGCCCTGGCCGTCCGGCGACGGACCGTGCGTGCCGACGCTGCGTAGTCCTCGGCGACCAGCTCGGCCACCGACGGGGTCATCAGCCCACCCCGGCCCCGTCCCGCCGGTACGTTGAGCCGCGCAGCCTCCCGGGCCACGTCCAGGAGCAGAGCGCGGTCCTCGCGGGTCAGAGCACCCGTCGCGGCAGCGTCCTCGAGAAGCTCAGCGAGCTCGCGCTCGGGGTCCGGCCCGGTCTCGAGATCGGGCACCTCCGGGACCGTCCCCATCGGGACCGCCGATGCCCAGACGCGGTCCCGACGCACTGCCGCCTCACCGACACCGAGGTCGGCCATCACCTCACGCCGTGTCCGGGCCAGCAGCGTGGCTGCAACGCGTCGCGGCGGGTCGCCGCGGTAGGCCCGGACCGTCAGCCACAGCTGTCCGGCGACCAGAGCGTCGATGTCGGGGGAGAGGTCCCCGAGCTTCCGTGCAAGGTTCACCGCTCCAGGCACCAGGAGCCACGTGATCACGGAGACCGCCACCACGTCGTGCTCGGCCGTCCGTGCCAGAGCCGCCAGCACCTCATCGCGCCCTTCAGGTGCCGTCTGAGCCAGCCAGCGCGGCAGGTCGAGCAGGTCGGCGACGACCAACAGGCCCGCTTCGGTCCGGCCCCAGTCATGCCAGTGGTCCCGCGCCCACCGCAGGGGCGTTCGTTCGTGGGTGTCCACCCCAAGACAGATCGCTACGCTCATCGTCGTCTCCTTCCACACCGCGTCGATGTGGCCCAGACGATGACGTGAGTGCGCTCCCGGATTCGCGGCTCTTCACAGATGAGGGTGTAGAGAGCGCTGGCGCGTCGGTCCGGGGGTAGGTGTCGAGGTCTTCCGAAGATGGAGGTTCCTACGCCAGCCATCCGAAAGACCTCGACGTGCCCGACGCTACCTT
>NZ_JBJFZS010000040.1:0-15199 GCF_045032595.1 Ornithinimicrobium jinqii | reverse complement strand
GGACCCCGGAGAACCGCAGACCGGCAGCGCCAGCCGGCGCTACCCCACGCCCACGCGCCGAATCCGGACGAGAACGACGATCACGCCCACGCCGAGCGCACCAGCCCCACCTCATGAAAGACCGGGGTCAGGTGGCGAGACATCGAGGCCGTCCCTCGTCGTTCCCGACGAACGGGCCAATCGACCCGCCTGCCCATACTCAACCAATGAGACATGGCGCTGACTTCCTTTCACTCGTGATCAGCTTCTTCTGCTGTAATCCCTTAAGCGTCGGTTTCCACCCCAGGGACTCACCGTCTCTTGCATTCAGTCACTTCCGACCGTCCGACGGTCCGCTCTCGCCAGATCTGTGGACAACCCAGGCCCGCAGACCCCGAGCACACGGATCACGCCCGACCAGACACCCTGCCCGCTCTCGACAGCGTCCTCGACCTGCTCAGTCCCAAGACCGACCGCGCCCCGCGACGACCAGACCAGCCAGAGGCAGATCGAGGACACACCTACTGCACTCGGCTCGCGGGTGAGACCCAGGAGTGCGCTCCTCCGCTTATGGGGTGGAGATGATGACGATGCATAAGCTCTCGGCCGGGTCCGGGTACACCTACCTGACGCGTCAGGTCGCGGTGCACGATTCAACGGAGAAGCGCCAGGTCGGCCTCGCCTCGTACTACGAGGAGAAGGGCGAAGCGCCCGGTCGCTGGCTCGGCACCGGCCTGCCCGGCCTCGACCTGGCCGTCGGCGACGTGGTGACCGAGGAGCAGATGAAGCTGCTGTTCGGCCAGGGCCGCCACCCCCGCTCCGGCGAGCCCGCGGCCGCCGCGAAGGGCTGGGGTGGGTTAGGGCGGGCGTTCCCGACGTTCGACGCCACGTCTCTGCGGCAGGTCACGGCGCGGGCGTTCAGCGAGCACAACACCCGCCAGGGACTGTCGTGGAACGCACCGATCCCGGGGGAGGAGCGAGCACGCATCCGCACCGAGGTGGCCCGGGAGGCGTTCATGCAGCGACACGGCCGGTCCCCCGTGGATGAGGGCGAGCTGACCAGGTTCTTGGCCAGGGCGGCTCGGCCGGCGCAGGTGCCGGTGGCCGGGTTCGACCTGACGTTCTCGCCGGTGAAGTCGGTCTCGACCCTGTGGGGCCTCGCCACCCCGGAGATCGCCGAGCAGGTGGAGGCCGCCCACGCGGCTGCGGTCCGCGCCACGGTGGCGCTGATGGAGGCGGAGGTGGCGTTCACCCGGGTGGGCAAGGGTGGGATCCGTCAGGTCCCCGTGACCGGGCTGGTAGCGGCGGCTTTCGACCACCGCGACTCGCGCACCGGGGACCCGGACCTGCACACCCACGTCGTGGTCTCGAACAAGGTGCAGTCCCTGCCGGAGGAGGGTGGGCGGTGGTTGACGTTGGACGGGCGGATGCTGTTCAAGGCGAAGGTGATGGCCTCCGAGCACTACAACACGCACCTGGAGGCTGGCCTCGTGGAGCGGCTCGGGGTCCGCTTCGTCGACCGCCCGAGCGCCGAGGGTAAGCGGGCGGTGCGGGAGATCGACGGGATCGACCCGGCCCTGCTGACCGCGTGGTCGACCCGCCGACAGGCGATCGAGACCCGGCAGCGCGAGCTCGCTACGGCCTTCCGGGCCGACCACGGCCGGACCCCCACGACCATCGAGTCGCTCGCGCTGGCGCAGCAGGCGAACCTGGAGACGAGGCCCGGCAAGCACGAACCCCGCTCCGAGGCCGAGCAACGCGCCGCGTGGGGTGAGCAGGCGACCGCCGTGCTCTCCCGTGGCGGGCGCTGCCCGGAGGAGATGGTCGCATCGGCCGTGGGGGCGCGGTGGGGGCGCGACCGGGTACGCGGTGGGGACGCGAGCATCGTCGCAGGTGGGTGGGTGGGGGCGCTCCCGGGACACCTCCGGCGACGCGGGGGTGGGGACGTGCGCCCTCAGGTCGTCGCCGCGCGGGTGCTGTCGGTGCTGGAGGGGTCGCGGGCGACGTGGCAGGTGTGGCACGTGCGCGCCGAGACCCTGCGGCAGCTCCGGACCGCCCAGGTCCCCCTGGACAAGCTCGAGGCGTACCAACGTGACGTCGAGCGGTGGGTCCTGCAGGGGTTCTCTGTGCCGGTCGGGGTACCGCCGGAGCTGGGTGAGCCGCAGGTGCTGCGCCGCAGGGACGGGCAGTCCGCGCACACGGTGCACGGCGGCCAGGCCTACACCACAAGGGCGATCCTGGCCGCCGAGGAGGAACTGCTCGCCCTGGGGTTGCGTCGAGACGGTCGTCAAGCCACCGAGCACGTGGTCGAGACCGTCCTGGCTGCTCAGAGTGGAGACGGTCCGGGCCTGGACCGGTCGCAGGTGGCGATGATCCGCCAACTGGCGACCAGCGGGTGCCGCCTGCAGGTCGCCCTCGCCCCGGCAGGGGCCGGCAAGACCGCCGCACTGCGCGTGGTGGCGCGTTCCTGGGAGGCCTCCGGCGGTACCGTCCTGGGTCTTGCACCCACCGCGGTCGCGGCCGAGGAGCTCGGCGCCGCCACGGGCATCCCCGCCGACACGCTCGCCAAGTACCTCCACCAGACCACCACCGCCCGAGCGGGGGCGTCAGCGCAAGCGGGTCCGTCGGCCGCCTCGGGCGGGGTCGTCGGGCCGGGGACGCTCGTGCTCATCGACGAGGCAGGCATGGCCGGCACCCGCGACCTCGCGGCCGTGGTCCGACAGGTCGTCGACGCCGGTGGCAGTGTGCGCCTGGTCGGCGACGATCAGCAGCTGGCCGCCGTGGTCGCCGGCGGGATCTTCCGGGACCTGGCCGAGCAGGGCCATGGGAACGGCACTACTGCGACGCTGGCCGAGCTGCACCGGTTTACCGACCCGGCCGAAGGCGCGGCCACCCTCGCTATCCGGGACGGCGACCCCGCCGCACTGGACCACTACCTCGACCACGACCGGGTCCACCCCCGCGACACCGGCAACGTAATCGAGGCGGCATACGCCGCCTGGGCCGTCGACCGGCAAGCCGGGCTGTCCAGCCTGCTGCTGGCCGCGACCCGCGACACTGTGCGCGACCTCAACCAGCGCGCCCGGCAGGACCGCCTCGACACCACCGGAGAACACCCCGGCTCTGAGGTGACCCTGGCGGATGGCACCCGCGCCAGCGCCGGTGACATGCTGATCACCCGCCGCAACGACCGTCGCCTACGGACCGTCGACGGGTCGTGGGTCAAGAACGGCGACCGGTGGCACCTCCTGACGGTCCACCCCGACGGGGCTCTCACCGTCGGCCGCCAGGACAGGCCGACACGGCGCGGACACGCCGGGGCAGGTGCCACCCGTCGAGTCACGCTGCCCGCGGGGTATGTGGCCCAGCACGTGCAGCTGGGGTACGCGTCCACGATCCACGGTGCCCAGGGTGTCACCGTGGACAGCACCCACACCGTCCTGACGGGGACCGAGACCCGGCAGGCGTTGTACGTCGCGCTCTCCCGGGGACGGGAGAGCAACCACCTTTACCTCGGCACGCCCAACGCCTCCCTCGACAGCATCGATCCTCACCTGCAGGACACGGTGGCTGACCCGCGGCAGGTGCTGACCGGCGTCCTGGCTCATGACGGCCGTGCCCTGTCGGCCACGACCGTCGAGCACGGCGACGCCGCTGAGTTGCTGCGGCAGGCGGTGCTGGCCTACCAGGACGCCCTGACCGTGCTGGCTCAGCACCATCTCGGTCAGGTTCGGATGGCCGCCCTGGACGACGCGCTCGAGAAGTGGCTGCCCGGGCTGACGCAGGCACCGGCGTACCCGCACCTGCGAGGCCAGCTCGCCGTCCGCTGGGTCGAGGGGACCCGGCCCGAGACGGTGGTGCAGGAGGCCACCTTGTACCGCGGCAGGCGAACCCTCACCGAGGCCGACGACCCTGCGGCCGCCCTCACCTGGCGCCTCAGCGCCCTCACCCCCCTGCCGCACGGGGACGCCCCACTGCCGTGGCTGCCCGACATCCCACCCGCCCTACGACGCGACCCAGGCACGGGCACCTACCTGGACCGGCTCACCGGCCAGATCGACGACCTCAAGCACCGGGTCACCGACCAGGCCCAGCAGGCAGGCGCCGCCAACCGCGCGCCGTGGCAGCGACCCCTGCCGGCGCACGTCGACGACCAGCTGCTCGGCGACCTCGCCGTCTGGCGCGCCGCCCTCGGCATCCCACCCACCGACACAGACCCCACCGGACCGCCCATGAAAGACCCCGACGTCGCCAGGCACCAAGCCAGGCTGGTCCGGCGACTCGACGCGCCGTCCCCGGTTCTCCGCAGGCCGAAGCCAGGCGCTGTGGGCGAGCGCCTCCGAACCAGCCAGCGACGAGCAGAGCATCACACTTTCGAGGGTCCCTCGCGTGAGGTTTCCGGCCCCCGCCGATGACCGATCCGGATCGGACGACGTCCCTCAGCTCACCGCTGCCGCGTGCTCGTGACATCGCTGTACCGCCGATGAGCGCGCACTGTCATCAGCGATGTAGGTGATCGGCACCCGCCGAGGGTCGGTACATCGCTGTCACGCCGAGTGCAGCGCGTTGGTCAGGGCGAAGCAGCAGGCCGCCCGCGAAACTACGTGGAACGCCGTTGTCGTCGGACGTTTTCGAACCGTCCTAGCGGGTCGGCGATGCCCGTTTCTTCAGCCCTGATGCGGCGTTGACGGCTTCATGAGGCGATCGGGGCTGGCGATGGCGGTGGCGGTGGAGACGTAGGTGGCGTAACCGAGCCAGAGGAGGCGGGGGACGAGAGCGAGGGTCGCGGCACGGTCCAGACGGGCGGTGGTGCGGACGCTCTGTGCGGTGGCGGCGAGCCCGGCGGCTGTGTCCAGTGCTCCAAGGACGGGGCTGCGTAGACCGAAGTACACGCCGGAGAAGGCGGAGAACAGAACCCAGCTGGCGGCCTCGGCTGCCAGCGCGGTCCGGCGCCCGGGTGTCCGGGGCGGGAGGTTGGCGATGCGCAGGTTGCTCCACAGCGTCAGGGCGTTGTTGGTTGCCCAGACCGGGGCGAACAGCCAGCCGGGAGGTGCGCCCGGTGGGGTGCGCAGCGAGGCATAGTAGTCCTCATCCCCGTTGTATCCGGCTGGTAGAGCGCTGGCCAGGTTGGCGGCGACACCGACTGCGAGGGCATGATGCCAGCGGTAACGGGTGGTGGTGGGGTGTCTCATGGCTTGGTCCTTCCTGGTACCGGCTGGCGGCGGCGGGGTGGGTAGTGGGAGGTGAGCCAGGACAGCACCGCTGTGGCCGTGCGATCTGGTTGTTCGAGGTGGAGGAAGTGACCGGTTCCGGGCCAAGTCTCAGCCCGGTATCCGTGCGGGAACAGAGCCTCCTGCCCCTGGGCCAGGCGGGGAGCAGCACAACCGTCGTCCCGGCCACTGAGGTAAAGGGTCGGCACGAAGATCGTGGTCTTCGGAACGGCGAATCCCTCGGCGCGGTACATGGCCACGGGCGCCGGCATGCTGGCCCTGAGCGTGCGCTTGACGTGGGCGAGGTGCTCGGCGGGAAGGGTGGCTCCGGGAGCGGACCACCGGCGCCACAGGCGGTCCACGTAGGCGAAGTCGTCGCGGGCGAACGCACGGTCCGCGACGCGGCCCAGCTGGAAGAAGACGATGTATCGGCTCCGCCACCACTGCCGTGGTGAGAGGCGAGCATTGCGGATTACATGAGCGGGATGGGCACCTGCCATCAGGACCGCGGACGCGAAGCGTGGCGCGTGAGCGGCCATCGCTGGATAGGCGAGCTGCGCGCCGAAGTCGTGCCCCACCATGGCGACAGCCTCATCCGGTGAGACCAGGTCGATGATCGCCATGAGGTCGGCGACCAGGGAGCGCATGCCCAGCGACCCCTGCAGGGGTGAGGGGGCGTACCCGCGCAAGTTCGGTGCCACGACCCGGTACCCGGCCCTGGCCAGAGCTTCGCCGAGGGAATCGAAGGTGGACGCGTCATCGGGGAACCCGTGCTGGCAGAGAACCACGGGGGCATCAGCAGGGCCCTGCACACGGGCTGCGAACACGCCCCGTGCCGTTCTCAAGCGTTCGTCGTCAGCCACGGCGGGTCCTTCCGGGAACATCACACCCCTATCGCTCGGTTTCCGAGCGACTCTGATTCCGAGTATGCACGTAGGCTGGGGTCATGGCAAGAGGTGAAGACGTGGACTCTGTAGAAGCACGCGAGCGGACACGGGTCCTGACGGACGAGGCCTCGTGGGCGCTGCGCGACGTGACCCGGGCCGCGGTCGACGTGGACTACGCGCTGGCCCGCCACATGGGGTTGCGCCCGATGGACTACACCGCTCTCAGCCACGTTTTCACGGGGAACGGGACCCTGACCCCGCGCCGGCTCAGTGACCACCTCGGCATCAGCACCGGCTCCACCAGCGGCCTCCTTGACCGCCTGGAACAAGCGGGGCACCTCCACCGTCGCCGCGACGGGACTGACCGTCGACAGGTGAACCTCGAACCCAGTGAACGATCGGTGACAGACGTCATCACAGCGCTCTCCCCTCTGTTTGCCGCACTGGAGGAGATGGCGGACCGCTACACCGTTGCAGAGCGGGAAACCATCGCCGACTACCTGCGCCGAACCGCTGAACTCATGCGGACCTATGCAGAAGACATCCAAGGGTTCACCTCACCCGGGTGACCGACGTCAGGTACATCCCGCTCAGTCGGGCAGGCCCAAGAAGGTCCGACAGACGCCGTTGGCGCTTCTTGACCAGCTGCGGCTCGAACGTGCCGTCCCTGTCCCGCGGGACGGTGACCTGCACCCGGCCGCAGTTGTCCGGGAGGACCGTCCTGGTCCGTGTGCCGTTGCGGGAGGTGCCGCGGTTGCGGCCCTCGAGAGCGTGCTTGTCGTACACGAGGTGCTCGGACATCTCCTCATCCAGCGCCGTCTCGACGACGGTCCTGGTCAAGGCCTTCAGCAGCCCGTCCGGGCCGGTCAGCGCCACGCCTGCGTCCTTAGCCTGCCGGACCATCTGCTTGATGACAACCAGCTCGGCCGCGGTCAGCCCCGGTCCGGCCCGGCGCCGGGGACGACCCCGAACGCCTCACCGGGCGGCTGCTGAAGCTCGAGCGAAGCCGGTGCCGACGCCTCGCTCTTCTGCGGTGGAGGTGGACTCACAGCCACCAGCGTCTCGGTCATGTCGACCCTCCTGCCCCAACCGGGGCGACAGGGCCACTTACACCGCTGGAGCGACATACGCCCTACAGACACTCTTGGTTGGGCGGTGCCGACCGGCCTGCGCGTGGACTGGCGGCATGCGAGTGCCCAGGGGGCTGGACTGGCCACGCTCACGTGGGATGTGAGGCGTCCTGCTCCGCGGGGTCCCGCATGATCCGCGTGACGGCTACATCGAAGATGGAGGACAGGTCCAGCAGGGCTTGAGCAACGGCTTGGCGCTGCTGCTCATCCCATCCGTCGGCGAGCTGGTCCACGTGGGTCCCAACCGGGCGGTAGACCCGTTCGAAGGCCTGCCACGTCGCTGGGAGCAGCTCGACCAGGGTGCTCCGGCGATCTCGAAGGTCGGGGACTCTGCGGACCATACCGGCCGACTCGAGACGGTCTACGAGGGTGGTGACGGACGGCCGGGTGATCTTGAGCGCCGCGGCTATGGACGCCTGGCTGAGCGGTCCGGTCTCCAACAGGTTCAGGGCTCGCAGGTCGTTGCGGTTGACCCCGATAGTCGCCGCCGCAGCAGCATCGAAGGCGTCCATCGCACTTGAGAGGCGACGGCATGCGACAACCACTTGAGAACTGTCCACCGTGACCCCATAGTTAGAGAAACGTACCGTTAGACGACCTTACCGTGGAGGCCTGCATGATCTCGTGGTCCGAGAGCATCGACATCGACCGGCCGGTCGAGGAGGTCTACAACGCCGTGCTGGACCAGCAGGTCCTGATGAAGTGGTCTGCTTGGCCAGCGGCTACCGGGTACTCCTGCGGCGTGGACGGTGACGGCACCACCCTGGGGAGCAGCATCGTCTTCACTTCGCCGACGGGTGAGGAGATGGGGCGTCAGACCATCGTCGACGTCACCGACACGACGGTCAGCAACCGACTGCGCAACCGCGGACCCGGCGGCCGGGTCATCGAACCCGAGATCGACTTCCGCGTCGAGCGGCTGGGTCTGCGCAGATCCCGCGTCTTGCTGGATTTCCGGGTCGTGCCTCCGGTGCCCGCCCCGTTGCGTCCCGTCGCGCGGCTCTTCTTGAACCTGCGGATCCGGCCGCTGCACCGCGCCGATCTCAAGAATCTCAGGAGCATGCTGGAGACCAGGGCCTCGTGACGATGGAGCCCGATTGGGTCGAGTTCGACGCACTGGTCGAGGTGATGCCGTGGGGGCGCAACGTGTACACCATCGTGCGGCTGGACGGTTCGCTCGAGGACGCCGCGAGAGCGTTTCGCACCCGTCGAGTCGAGGGCACCATCGACGAGGTCGCGGTCAATGTCGGTGTCAACCGGGCCGATGTCCTTCCTGACGCGTTCATGTACGTCGGCAAAGGGCTGCTGCGACGGCTGGGCGCGCGACACGGCGATGTCGTCCGCGTTCGGATGCGCCCCGCAGACCCGGACGACGTGCCGCTTGCCGAGGACATCGACCGGGCTCTGGCCGATGGCGGGCGCCTGGACGCGTTCGAACGCAAGACGCCCGCCCATCGACGGCGTCTGCTCCAACCCATCGAGGAAGCAGCGAGACCGGAGACCCGCCAGCAGCGCATCGAAGCCCTGGTGCGATCACTGCCGTCTGGCTGACCAGCCCCCTGGGACGTCACGGCGTTCTGCTGCTGAGTGTCGGGCCCGTGCGAGGACCTGCCTGAGGGTTGGTCGGGCTTCAGGTCATCGCGGCGGCCCCGGCGCCCAGGCCGGAGTAGAACGCGGAGAACGCCAGGCCGTAGGCCAGGACCGCTACCACGCTGGTGCGCGCGAGCTTCTGGGTGGGGTGGGCCATCCGGGCGAGCACCACCGCCAGTACGGGACTGATGACGGCGGCTACCACTGCTGTGGCCCAGGGGTGGCCGTCGCCCACCCGGTGCACGTACCGTCCGATGAGGCGTCGCTTGGACGCGGAGTCGACCGCGTCGTCGATCCGTGCCTGGACCTGGGGATCCATGTCGCGGCTGGTGAGCACCGCAGACGTGACCAGTAGTGCGACGAGCGCGGTGAACACCAAGACCCCGAGGAGGATTCCGCCCTGGCCACCGACCAGGGCGGCTGTCGTGGCCAGGACGGGCCCTGCCACGAAGTCATCGACGAAGGTGATGGCCAGGGCGAGCCCGGGCCAGGCGAGTCGCGCCGCCCTCATGCTCGCGGTCCGCTGCCCGGGCCCGCCAGCTCGGTGAGCCGGGCGTGGATACGCGCCCGCAGTGCGGGGTCAGGCGGTGCCAGGCCGAACAGGTCCGCCGCCCACAGCCCGTCCGCGGCCAACCGCACCAGGTGTGCGTCGACGCCGGGCAGCCCGTCCTCGTCCAGGCGCTCGACCCAGTTCCGGTACCGGTCCTGGATGGGGGCGAGCAGGGAGGGGTCGTACCCGACCGCGGCGAGCAGAGCCACGACAGCCAGCTGCTCCGACCCGTCCTGGGCTGGTGCGGCACTGGCCCTCAGGTAGGCCCTCGTCCAGGCGCCCGGGACGATCGAGTCCGCGTCGTGCGCGGCGCCCTGGTCGGCGTCGAAGCCGGTTGCCAGCTCCTCGAGGAGTGCGACCACCAGGGCCTCCTTGGTGGGGAAGTGGTACAGGACCCCACCCTTGCTGATACCAGTGGCTGCCCCGACCGCGTCCAGGGTCAGCGCCGAGTAGCCACGCTCGGCCACCACCGTGGCTGCGGCGCGCAGCAAGGACTTCTTCTTCGAGGGGCGCGGACTCACGAACATAACTGTACCGTCCAGACGGTTAGTCTGCCACGGGCGACGGCAGGTCGGGGATGCGTCCTATCGCCGCGTCTTGCGCGGGGATACCCGGTTCCGGGAGCGGACACGGTAGGCACCAGCCAGGTCTCCACCGATGTGGGTCACCGCTCGGCCGTAGCTCAGCGCGGCGCCGGACAACGTCCGGGATGCCGCGCTGAGGACGGCTCCGCGGTCAGTACTCAGCGTGCTGACGGCTGCCACTTGGTGGCGTGATGGCTGGCGAAGTCCTCGAAGGAGCGGGGGTCCTTGCCCGTCACGGTGTGCACATCATGGGTGAGGTTCCCGGCTCGCCCGAGGCGCGCGAGGGTGTAGATCCCCGTGGTGACGGCGACCATTCCCCAGGGCATACCCAGCACGGTGCGAGCGTTCGCGGCATAGCGCAGCGCACCTGGTGCGGTGTAGGTGATGTGGCGGCCCAGGACCCGGCTGAGCGTGTCAGCCACCTGGGCGTAGGTCAACGACTCCGGACCGGTCGGCGTCCACGCGCGGCCGCGATGCTCCGGTGGGTGCAGCAACGCCGCCACGACGACAGCGGCGACGTCGTCGGCGTCGACGAACGCGGTGGCGCCCCGACCCGCGGGCACCACGAGCTCGCCCCGGTCGCGGATGTCGCTCAGGTGCGTCGTGGTGAGGTTCTGCATGAAGAAGGAGGGCCGCACGAACGTCCAGTCCAGGCCTGACTCTCTCAGCCACGCCTCCAGCGTGGCGTGCGGGACGACCCGGTTGTGCTCGGCGCCCTGCAGCGAGAGCAGGACCACCTGTGCGACGCCCGCGGCCCGGGCAGCCTCCAGCGCGGGCAGCATCTGGGTACGGGGCCGCCCCAGGTGCGGCGGGCGCAGCAGGAACATCTGCTCCACACCGTCGAAGGCCGCCGGCCACGTCGAGGAGTCGGTGAAGTCGAACCGGACCTGCTCCACCCGACCTCGGCCCGGGACGTCCGCCGAGCCGGCCCCAGCGACGTGCTCGGGCGCGCGGGTGACCGCGGCGCGCACTGGCACCCCGGCCGCCGACAGGCCCTCCGCCACGCCCCGGCCGACCGTGCCGCCGGCACCGGTCACCAGGACCGGCGCCTCGAAGTCGTATCCCGCACGCACGATCCGCGTTCCCTCCGTCGTCACCCTGAAGCATGTACGATACATGCATGATCGGCGGTCGCGACGACTCCCTGCTCCGGCTGGACGCCGCCCTGCTGACCCTGCGGCGGCTGACGAGCGCGCCGACCGCGCGCCCGGTGCTCGACCATGACGGCTCCCAGGTGGAGGTCTCCACCATGTTGGTGGTCGACGCGGTCGCCCGTTGCGCCCAGGAACGGGCCTGCAGCATCCAGGACGTCGCGCAGGCGCTGACGGTGGCCCACTCGACCGCCAGCCGACTGGTCGACCGGGCGGTCCGGGCGGGCGTCCTGACCCGTGACCGTGACGCCGAGCAACGCCGCCGGACCGTGCTACGACTCACCGGCACCGGGCGCCAGCTGCAGACCCGGGCGACCTCGTTCCGCACCGGCCTGCTCGCCGCCGTCACCGCCAGCTGGTCGACCACCGACGTCGCTGCTCTGACCGAGCTGGTGGAGCGCTTCGCCGATGACGCCCGGCCCCACCTGTCGACCACCGAAAGGAATCCCTGATGAACATCGCCGTCCTTGGTGCTACCGGACGCAGCGGCATCCCGCTCCTGCACGAGCTGCTCGACCGGGGCCACCACCTCACCGTCCTCGTGCGCGACCCGGCAAAGCTCGCCGACCTTGCCGACCGCTTCACCGTGATCACCGGCGACAGCCGGGACCGGGCGGCTCTGGACCAGCTGGTCACCGGCGCGGACGCAGTGGTCTCCGCGCTGGGGCCGACCGCCAAGGAGGCCTCGCTGCACACCGAGACGGCCCGCGCCCTCATCGACGCCATGCGCCCGGGCGGCGTGCGCCGCTTCGTGGGGGTCAGCGGCGCCGGCATCGACGTGCCCGGTGACCAGAAGTCCCCCACGGCCCGGATCATCTCCGCGCTCATCCAGAAGCTCGGCGGCGCGCTCGTCCAGGACAAACCGGCCGAGTATGCCGTCTTCGCCGGCAGCGACCTGGACTGGACGCTCGTGCGCCCCCCGCGCCTGCAGGACGGCCCAGCCACCGGCAGGCTGGAGCACGACGCCCACCGCTCGACCCGCTCGACGAAGATCACCCGCGGCGACCTGGCCGCCTTCCTCGCCGACGTCCTCGAGCAGAACCTTTACGTGCACCAGGCGCCCTTCGTGGCCACAGCCCGCTGAGCAGGCCGGCCCACCTTCATGGCACCGCTCCACTGGCCGGTCCAGAGGAGACCCGCACCGCTACGACGTGCAATTGGAAAACGACGCGGTGCTACCCACCTCTATCAGTCCCGGTTTCAGCTGCCCGTGGCTCACCGGGCCGCCCGTGCCGTCTTCAACGGCGGCCGAGAACAATCGGGCCTGTACGCACGTCCTGTACTGGCACCCCTCTATGTCAAGACGCCGCTGGGAGTGGCGTTCTACTCTTAGGAGCGGCGGGTCCGGGAAGTGGCTTGTCCGAAGAGCCGGCGTTGGGTTGCGAGCCGGTCGCGCTGGAGTCAGAGTGGTCACCCCTTTGCCCTCCCGGGCCCGTCGTCGTGTGTCCGGCGAGGTCGTCGAGCATCTGCTTGTACACCAGGTCGGACAGGCGTCGTTTGAGCTCTCTAGCCTCGGGATTTCACCTGTCGTAGGTGCTGCGGGCGTGCCATGACGAGAAAGGTGCCCCTGACCTGGGAAGATATCGATTGCGACGTCGGTATCCGAACAGATCAAGGAGCACCTTTCAGGTGAGCAAGACTACCCGCTCCTACCCGCGTGTCCACGTGGACACGGCACGCTCGGGGGCTGTGGCCCAGGCCGGTGGGGTGCTGCTGGTCCGGGCTGCCGAGGCCACCGGTCTGACCGCCTCGCTGAAGGCGGAGCTGAGCACCTGGCGCAAGCCGTCGGCGGTGCACGACCCGGGCAAGGTCGCTTGTGATCTCGCGCTGTCGTTGGCGCTGGGTGGGGACTGCCTGGCCGACCTGGGTCTGCTGCGCGCAGAGCCCGGCGTGTACGGCAACGTCGCCTCCGAGGCGACTGTCTCCAGGACCCTGTCCACCCTGGCCGCCGACGCGGACACCGCGGTCCGGGCCATCAACCGGGCCCGCGCATCAGCTCGCCAGCGTGCCTGGGCGATGGCAGGTGATGCCGCCCCTGGTCACGGTTCAACCGCGGCGGCCCCGCTGGTGATCGACATCGACGCCACCATCGTGATCGCGCACTCGGAGAAAGAGCAGGCCGCCGGAACGTACAAGCGCACGTACGGCTTCCACCCGCTGCTGGCGTTCCTCGACCACGGGGCGGAGGGCACCGGGGAGCCCCTGGCGATCCTGCTGCGCCCGGGCAACGCCGGGTCCAACACTGCGGCCGACCACACCAACCTCGCCAGGGAAGCACTGGCCCAGCTGCCCGGGGTGAACCCGTCCCGGCCGGGGAAGAAGGTCCTCATCCGTGCCGACGGCGCCGGTGGCACCGAGGACTTCACCACCTGGGCCCACCGTCGCGGGGTGCAGTACTCGGTCGGGTTCACCCCGCCTGCGAACACCCCCGACCTGCTGAAGAAGATCCCCGAGGGTGTGTGGGCGCCGGCGTACGACGCCGAGGGCAAGGTCCGTCCTGGTGCCGACGTGGCCGAGCTCACTGACCTGCTGTCCCTGACCGGGTGGCCGCCGGGCATGCGGGTCATCGCCCGCCGCGAACGTCCCCACCCCGGTGCCCAGCTGCGCTTCGAGGATGTCGACGGGTACCGGATCACCGCGTTCGCGACCAACACACCCCGGGGGCAGCTGGCCGACCTCGAGCTGCGCCACCGCCGACGGGCCCGCGCCGAGGACCGCATCCGCATCGCCAAGGACACCGGTCTGGCCAACCTGCCCCTGCACGGGTTCGACCAGAACAGGATCTGGTGCCACCTCGTGATGATGGCCATGGACGTCACCGCCTGGACCCAGATGCTCGCCTTCACCGGCCACGCCGCGCGACGCTGGGAACCCAAGCGTCTGCGGCACCGTGTCTTCACGATCCCCGCGACCCTGGCACGAACCGGCCGCCGGGTCCGCCTGCACCTCAAGGCAGACGCCGCGTACGCCCAGCTCGTCCTGACCGGCTGCACCGCCCTGGCCGCCCTCGCCCCACCCTGACCCAGGCACCTCGTCCAGCCCCGACCAGCCCGCACCACCCCTCGGCACGTGGAACCCGACGCCCCCGGACGCCCTCCGGAACCCTGTCGTACCCGACTGCCAGAATCAGCCCCCGACGGTCACCGTGCCACCTCACCACCAGCCGACGGCCCCCGATGAAACATCGAGGCTAACCGAACTGGCTGCCCGAGGGTGGGACTACACGACGCCCATCCAGACGTTGGTTGAAGAGGTCCAGGACGCCAGGACCGGAGATCTCCCAACCTCGACAGGGATCGTGCACCTCTGCGCCGCAATGGCGAGTGAGCAAGCTCACGATCTGCCTGATAACGTCTGGCTCAAGCTCGCCTGTTGTGTCCTCCAGCCGACCTTCGACGGCAACTACATGAGCCCCGAGAAGGTGAACTCGTTCGTCATCCAGTCGTTTACCTGGCCCGGAGAAGACGTCGACGCCATGTATGACGTTCTCGAACCAAGACTCGTCAGTCGCATCGCCTTAGCCTCGAAAGCAGAGCTCCCAGACCTCATCGAGGTTATGGGCAAATGGGCCCAGGTCGGCGTCGGACACCACCTTCCGCTCGGTGGCGTCCCGAACTCTGGACAGCAGATCGCAGCGCGACGGGTGGCGGTCTCGATCGCCAAAGCCATCGCCCCGTTAATCGCCACCCCAGGCCTGCGCGCCATCTTCAACCGAGAAACCTCCGGCCTCGACCTCACGCTCGACGAACCGGACGAGCTCTTCTCGGCACTCACCGCCGAACGCGACCTCTCCGAAGACTGGGAAGAGGACCGGCGCCTCCGAGATGCGGAACTCGACCGTACCCTCGCGCCCTATACCGAACAACCGCCCAGCGTCATCATGAAGTGGCTCGTGAACCATGACGCTGACCTCTCCATGGTCCAGCACGGCTCAGCATCGTGGAGCGTCATGGTTCGCCTGTCCATGCGGCCCGACCCCGAGGCCTGGTTACGGGCTCTTCACAATCCAGGGTGTAGTTGGGGCCTGAATCCGCCGGCCTCGAGGAGTGCTCGGGCGATGTAGTTGGTGAGGTTCCGGAACCCGAGAGCCAAGCCGCGAAGGTGCTCGAGGCGGCCGT
>NZ_JBJFZS010000039.1:0-20806 GCF_045032595.1 Ornithinimicrobium jinqii | reverse complement strand
GCGAGACCAACTTCTTCACTTCCTTCGGCATCGAGCTCATGCTCGAGATCTTCTCGGTCATCTCATGACCTTCCCCGCCAGCTGTGCCGGCGTGTCAGACCAGAAACACCGTTTGGCGGACAGTCCCGACGTGACGGTGCTCATGTCTCCAAGGTAGAGGGCTGGCACGACACGCGCACAGGGCTGGCGCCTCGCGGCGTGAGAGTGAACGGCGCCGTCGAGTCGATCTCCGTGCTGCCCTGGGGATGCCTGCGTCAGGTGGGACGAGGGCGGCACGATGGTTCATGAACACACCACAGCCCTCCTCCGCACTCCTCGCGGGTTCCATCGTTCGGCGTCAGGACGCTTGCCTGCTGATCCGCTCTTCCAACGCTTCCTCGAGAAGCGTGACGAGCGCCTCGAGCTGCACGTCGGAGGAGCCGGAGATCTCCTGGTCAGCCCCGTCGAGCGCCCGAGCGGCCAGTCCCGCCTTGCTGTCGATGAGCTCGGCGATCCTCGTGTCGAGGGTCTGCGCGGCGATGATCCGCCACGCCGTGACCGGCTCCTCCTGCCCGATGCGGTGGATGCGGTCGATGGCCTGGGTCTGCTCGGCATCGGTCCACGACAGCTCCGCGAGCACCAGGTTGGAGGCAACCTGCAGGTTGATGCCGACGCCGGCGGCCGTCAATGAGCACACGACGACGGCGACGTCCGGGTCGTTGGTGAACGCGTCGATGTGCTTCTGCCGGGCCGATGCCGTCTGGTCGCCGCGGATTGAGGCGTACCGGATGCCCCGTTTGGCGAAGGTCGCCTCGGCGGTGTCCATGACATCGATGTGCTTGGCGAAGAAGACGACCTTGCCGGCGCTGCGGGCGAGCTGCGCGGCGTAGTCGGCCGCGAGGCCGGCCTTCGCCTGGCCGATGCGCCGCATCATGGTGAACACGTTCTCGTCCGACTTGTTCGTCGTCTTGCTTGCCCGCTCCCACGCGGCCACCTGGCGCACAAGGACGTGGTCGATGCCCTCGACCACGACGCCGCCCGCGTTCCGCGCCTGCAGCGCCCGCTCATAGCGCGCAACGAGGCGACGGGCGAGGCTCTGCTCGGCGGCCCGGATGGACCGCCCGGCCTCGTCGTCGATCTCGACGGGGACGTCGGCCACGCGGCGGGCGGGCAGGTCGGCGGCCACGTCAACCTTGCGTCGTCGGACGATGCCGCGGTCGATGACGGCCGCGCGAGCGGCGGCGGAGAAGCCGCGGTCGGCCGGTGTCAGACCGATCTCCTCCAGCGCCCCCATCAGCTCACCGACCGGCTTGGTCTCGTCGACCCAGCCGAGGAAGTGCCAGATCGCCGTGAAGTCCTCGATGTCGTTGATCAGCGGTGTGCCGGTGAGGGCCATGAGCAGCGGGTTGGCGATCCGCGTGCGGATGCGCTCGGAGAGCTGCAGGACGTTCTGGGACCGCTGCGACTTCGGGTTCTTGATGTAGTGCGCCTCGTCGACCACCATCCCGCGCAGACCCAGTTCCCCGAGCCAGCCCACGTGCCGTTCGAGCACCTCGTAGTTGACGATGATGATGTCCGCGAAGCCGTCGATCGTGTCGCCGTCGCCGTGGACCACCGTCGGGGGGTGGTTGGGCGTCCACAGCGTGGCCTCGCGCGCCCAGTTCATCTTCACGACGTTCGGCACGACGACGAGCAACGGGTAGGCGTCCGCCGCCTCCGCGGCGAGCAGCGCCTGTGCCGTCTTGCCCAGGCCGGGCTCGTCGGCGAGCAGGAACGTCCGGTGCCCCGCCGCCGCGGCCGCGACCAACCTCGCCTGGTGCGGCATGAGTTCCAGCCCACCGCCCACCCAGGTGGTGCCCGGCTCCGGCAGGTCCATGCACGACAACGCTCCGCCGTCCTCGAAGGACTTCAGCAGCGGCTCGATGAGCTCCCAGCCGACGAGGCGGCGGGGTTTGGCGGTGAGCTTGCCGACGGCGGAGTAGTCGGGTTCCAGGAAGGGGTTGGCGAGCTGGCGAGACACCACCGAGCGGGGCACCACCCGGCGCGGCATCGCCGGCGTGGGCTGCGCCGGCTCGGGCGGTTCGTCGGGCTCGTCCGGCACCTCGATGCCGGCCGCCTCGAGGAGCTCGCGGCGCAGCGAACGAGCGCGGTCGGAGATGACGGCGTCGTCGGCGAGCAGCCTCAGCAGGGAGGTGTCGCGGGCGGCCGTGGTCGCGAGGATGGTGGCGATGCCGTCGAGGCGCTTCAGCTCCTCGGCGCGCCGGGCCCGGGGCTTCGTCTCGTCCGCCCTGACGCGGTCGCGCTCCTCGCGCATGAGGAGCGCCACCACCTGAAACTTGGTCCGGATCGACGGCTGCGTGCGGCCACGCTGGACCGCGGACTCGACCTCGCGGACGACCTTGGCGAGCACGGGGATGATGCCGTCGTTGTCGTGGCGGGGTCGCCGCTGGGTGCGCGTGCGTGCGCCGTTGTGACGCTGGGCTCCTCGAGCCACGGACTCCTCCTCGGAGCGATCGGTCATTCCCCCGGCACGGGGCCGAGCCCGCACCGGCGGCGGGGCGATGGACGTCCGAGCGGCCTTCGGCTGGGACGTCCCGGGGTGCAAGCTGGTCCAGCGGATCTCCAAGAGATCGACGCGTCGCACGTGTCCAGCCGCAATGGCACCACCAGCGTACCCCGTGCCCGGCGCTTGTCGGCCCTCGGGAAAGGGCGTTCGCGACGTTACCGGCGCTCGGCCACCGCAACGACGTTCGCGTTCCTGCTCGACGCGTTCGAGCGGATGGATGCCGCGGGCTTGACATCTACATCAGGTCACCCGTTTCTCCCGATAGATCGGACGCCCGAGGATCCTGACCGCATGCGCCAAGCCTGAACACCGCGGGCCCGCGTAACGACAAGGAGTGTCGCGGGAACTCGCTGCTGTCGAGTCGCAGTGAAGGTTGCACAACACTGGACGGCGAACCGTGCACAATCGGAGGCCTTCGCATCTGGTCGAGCAAGGTAAGGCGACTCGCGGGGCGCAGCAACTGAAAACGGCGCTGACGACACGGAGGGGCCACCGCGGTCAGGGCAGATCCGGGTCAGGGTGGTCATGCTGACACTGATGGCCGCGTCTTCGCGGATGAGTCCCTGATCGGCCAACCACTCAAACGGCTCGCCTGTTGGCGCGGGTCTCCCGGAAGGCGTGCCAGATCGGCAGGAGCCCGGTGTACTCCTCGTACAGTTCGTTCTGGAACCGCCGGAAGGCGCCCTTGCCTTGGATGGTTCTCGATAGTCGTCGTCCCGCGGCGTCATCGCTCAACCGCTGTGCGAAGTCGGCCATGTCTTGGTACCAGGCGTGGGCAGGAAGCGCGCCGATCGGCCTCAGCTCCATGTCCCCCGGTCAACGGGGTTCTGACCGTCGATGCCCGTGTCGGAGGTCCAGAACCTGACCTGCCCCGACTGTGGGTCGATCAGCCACTGGTGGTCGTAGTCACTCTGGTCGGACAGCGCGGTCGCGATCTCCTCCAGGTCGAGCTGGCTCAGCTCGAGCAGGAACCCAGAGTAGTAGGCGACGCACGGAAAAGTCTGAAGCACGATGGGTTCGCGGGCACGTCGTCGGCCGCAACATGCTCAGCGCCGCAAAGATCGGACGAGCCTAGCGGCGCAGGTGACTCGGGACCTGTGGAACGACGAGGCCGCGAACTTCGATGACGAGCCGGACCACAGACTGGGCGACCCTGGTGTGCGAGCGGCGTGGCGTGAGGCTCCTGCTCGATGTGCTTCCTTCGGCGCCGGCTCGGGTCGCCGAGCTGGGTTGTGGCACCGGCACGCTCACTCGGTTGCTCACCGACGCGGGTTACGGCGTCGGTGGGTTCGACTTCTCGCCGGAGATGATTCGCCGTGCCCGCGTCAAGGTTCCCGAGGCTCAGTTCGTGGTCGGAGACGCGGCCAGCCCTGCACTCGAGCCCCAGTGACGACATCGTCCTGAGCCGACACCTGCTGTGGGCTCTGCCTGACCCGCCTCAGGCGTTCGCGCGATGGGTCGACCTCCGTGGCGCAAGGCGATCGACGATGAGCGGTGCATCGTCGTCAGTCCTGGCTGGAAAGCGAAGGGCGCGATCCAAGTCGGTACTCAGCTCATCGTCGCAAATCGCGGCCCGGGTTAGGGCCTGCCCTGTGCCCCCCGTTTCATGTCGGTGCGTTACCGAGGCTGGGCTGAGAGTGCGCACCTCACCCGCTATGTGTCGGTCAGGGCGTTGGGGTAGGTGGTGGGGTACGCCTATGCGTTGGACGGCGACCCGCCCCGGAGGGACGGTTGACGGTCGACTCGATAGCGTCGCTCGAGGACTGCTACGACGACCCAGGCCATCCCGGCGGTCACCACGGTGAACGGTGTCTCGGGGAACAGCAGCAGGAGGGCGAACCCGGCCGTGTTGTTCAGGGCGTGCAGAAGCGCGGCGAGCGCGATGGAGTTGCTGCGCTCATAGACCAGCGCTGTGATCCAAGCCATCGCCACGATGCTGGCGGTGAACCCAGCGATGGTGGGGACCATGACGAACCCGAGCTGCCAGTACAGCATGACCATCAGCGGGTAGTGCCACACGGCCCAGACGAGACCGCCCTTCCAGACGGCGGCCCAGAAGGTGGATTCGCGCTCACGCAACGCGGGATGCAGGTACCCACGCCAGCCGAACTCCTCGGTCCCGCTCGTCAGGAGGTTGGAGACGAAGTACACACCGACGGCTCCGGCCGCGGCGCCGGCAGAGACACCCGCCATCGGGACCCCCGACGCCACGGTGATCGCGAAGGCAGGCACCACCGTGACGACGGGTACCGAGAACGCTAGGAGAACGGTCCCGGGAGTCGGTCGCCCCCACACGGGCCGGTACCGGCCGGCCGCCAGATAACCGAGCAGCGGCCCGAACACGCCGAGCGTGAAGAGGAGCTGGGGAAGGAAACCGACAGCACCGGCCATGGCCGCCACATCGACAAGCGTCATCTGCGGGGTGACCTGCGCCTGACGGACGTCACCGAGCCACCAGCCCCCGATCCACAGCGCCCACGTCCACCCGAAACTGACCGTGAGGTAGATGGCGGCGCTTCTGCGAGCCTCCATGTAGCCAGGCTAGCGACACGCGGAGCGCCGGCCAAGAGCGACGGATCGACTCTGCGACCACGGCCCGGAGACGGGCCTCGGATCGAGGATCCGCGCTGGGTCCCATGCAGCGGACCGTCGTGGTCGAGCCGCCGTGGACCGCTCAGGTGCCAGGCTGCGAATCCTGGGCACCGCGATTCCGAATAGAACACGAGCCGCCGTCACCGACCCCAGTGACTGGTGCCCTGGGCATGGATCAGGCAACGGCAGCAACCGCGGTCGCGCTCATCTGGACGAGCCCATCCTGAAGGTTGCCGAAGTGCCACTTCCCCTCCGTGCTCGTCCGTCAACCTCGGGTCAGGAGTTACTGCGGGTCAGTACTGGTGCGAGGCCTTGTGGTCGACGTCGGTGACTCGTGCCCGGATGTAGGGGATGTCACCGTCCTCGTGTGCGTAAAGGGCCTCGCCTGCGGTCGGCACTCTCACGCCGTCGAACTGTCCGTAGTCGTGGATCGGCGTCTACCACGGCACCACCGTCCCGTGCTCACGGTCGTGTCGGTCGGCGGCATGTTGGTGGGTCGTCCGTCGATCCCAGGTGATCTGGGGGATCAGGGCGGCGGAGGGGAACCACATGGTCTCGTTCAGGAACCGCAGCAGGTCGCCCTGGTCCATGTCGTGCCCGGAGTCCTGGGCGACCGGGACCAGGCCGAGCACCCGCATGTCCAGCGCGCCGCGACCGCCGAGGTAGCTGTCCGTGCCGATGACCGTGATGCCCGGCGCCATGCGGATCGTCGCCTTCCACACGAAGGCCGGTGGTTGCGTCGAGTAGTACTCCTCTGCGGTGAACGGGAGCCAGCCGAGGTCGCCGACGCGCAGCTCGCCCTCCTGCCTCAGCCGGACGGTGGAGGGGATCGGTTTGCCGACTGCTGACGGGGGCGCGGTTCCTGGTCGCACGCTTCAGGTGTCGGTCCGGTTGCCTCGCGCCCGGAGACCGCTCACTCGGCGCCGGCGGACAACCGGGCGGTCCAGTGTCGATAGTGTGGCGGCCACGCCGGTGGGTCCGCATATCGCGCCCACAGCACACGCTCGATGTCGAGCTCGAAGAGCACGTGATCGACCGCCACCGGGCCGTGGTAGGCGGACACAGCGGCTCCGCGGCGATCGCCGTCGGGTACCTCACGTGCGGTGCCGGTGACGTAGAACTCGTCGTTCACGGTCTCGGCCCCGACCGAGTGGAGCGCAAAGCGACCGTCGCGCCGCAGGTCGGCGAGCTTCGGCGACGGGACGACGAACAGACCCAGGGTAGGCCCGAAGATGAGCGGATTGACAGGATGGACGCGCGGCCCGCCGTCGCGCCGGACAGTCGCGAAGTAGCCGAACCCGAAACCAGGATAGAAGAACAGCAGGCGGCCGGCAGCCGCGATGTCGGGGGCCCGGTCTTCTATCTCCGCCCAGTCGGCCACCAGACCGACGTTACTCCTCGGTCGTGCACAAAGTCAGGTCGAGGCTGGCACTCTCTGTCGACGTGGTACCGCTTCTCCGGAAGCGCGACGAGGGCCCGCAGCATGGCTGCCGTCACGATCGTGAACGGAGTGGTGGGGAAGAGCAGCACGAGGGCAAAGGTCGCCGTGTCGTGAAGGACGTGCAGGAAGGCTGCGAGCGCGATCGAGTTGCTTCCGCGGCACACCATGCATGTCGCTACGCCTCACGAAGCGCGGCAATACGGTGAGCTCGTAGGGGTAGCCCCGGACAGTTCCCAGAGATCGGTGCCACGCTTCCGAAGCAGCGGGCAACTCCAGGAGGAGAGCTGTGACGAAGGTTTTTTCAGTTGGTCGCTCGGGCAGAGTGCAGCGGTTACGCGGGTGGCGTTCTGTGGACGGTGTTAGCGGACCGGGGGCACCTTGTCCAGGAAGGCGCGGAGGGTGGCTGGTACCTCGGGGTACGCACCGAGCCCGAGGTGGCCGCCGTGGTCGAGGAACAGCGTCTGGGCGTTGGGGATCCGGTGCGCGAGCGTCTGGGCGCCGGCGAACGGCGCTCCGGTGTCGTCGCGGAAGTGGATGACCAGGGTCGGCGCGCGGACGTCCTCCACCGGGATGGCGTTGATCGCCTTGTTGCCGATGAAGGCGTCGAAGAGGCACCCGCGTGCGCGGCGGGCGGCCGGGAAGATCGAGTCGAGCTCCTCCCCGAGCCGGGCGTGGTCGTCGCCGCTGAGGGGCAGGTCCGGTGGGACGCCCATCAGTGAGCTGATGGAGCGGGCAGCGTAGGTGCGCGCCGTCCACATCAGCGGATCCGAGGCCCACAGGCGCCGCGCCGGCCAGCTTGGGAGGGCGTCGGTGTCGTGCTGCTGGCCGGGCGCGTTGGAGGAGAGCAGGCGAGCCCGGCGACCCGGTCCGGGTGGCGCACTGCCAGCGCCAGCGCGGAGGTCGTGCCCGCTGAGCCGGCCAGGACGGCGGCACGGTCGATCCCCTGGGCGTCGAGCAGCGCCGCATGGGTGTCCGCCTGCAGCGCCACCGTGGCCTGCGCGGGCATCACCGTGCCGAGGTACCCGAAGCGGGACGGCGCCAGCCGTCGGCGGCCCGCGAGGACGCTCGGCTCGGCCAGCCGCAGGGCCGCGTCGTGCCCGCCGAAATTCCGTGGACCAGCAGGACCACAGGCCCCTCACCCTCGTCGAGATACTCCACGGGCCCGGCCGGCAGGATCACGGTGCGGGTGGGCAGGACGGCAAGCCTGTCGTGCGCCGCCCGGAGATCACTGCGGTAGCGCAGCAGGCTGGTCACCATGGCGCTCTCCCTTCGGGTCTGCGGCCAGGACGGCGGCGCTCTCGACCAGGCTCCGCAACGTCTCGGCGAACCGGGCCGCCGGTGCGCCGTCGACGACGGCGTGGTCGAAGCTGAGAGTCAACGGAAGCTGGGGACGGATCACCACCTGCCCGTCTCGAACTACCGGCCGATCCACGGCGCTCGCGGCGGTGACCACCGCGGTCAACGGTGCCGGCGGCACAGCCCACCCACCGCCGCCGCGACCGCAGCAGTGCTCCGCCGGTCCGGCTCCTGTGCGCCCCTGCTGCGCTTCGCCTCGGACAACACCGCAGTGATCCGGTCCGGGGCATCAGGTCCGCCGAGCGGCCTGTCACCGGGGCCGGCGCCGCGTTCAGTGCCCCCACACGCTCCACGGTGGCGGCAACATCGACACGGCCGAACCGCACGATGTGGCGACCGGAACGCCTGGCATTGAGCTCAGGGTGCAGCGCGACCGCCCGGCCCAGCGTCGCAACCACGAAACCGGTTCACGAGACATGCTCGGGGACCTGCGCCATCCGCCGCGTGACCTCGCCCACGTCGTACTCCACCAGGGCGTGGACCGGAAACCGCGCGGTGGCAGCCCGCAGGACATCCAGAACCACCCGACGCCCGACAGGAAAAGGCGTGACCGCATACGGCACCGGATCGTCCATGCCGACAACCCCCTTCGCAGCACGCAGCACGCGACAAGCGCCCGCGCCGTGCATGACCCCGTTCCCGCGGGGCCATTTCATGCTGCTGCGCCGGTCGCACGGGCGTCACCTCCCACGTCACGGCGGCTCGCTCAGGAGGGGCCTCTTGTCCAACGGTCCTCACCATGCGCGGCAGGAGCGGATGATGCGTCATGGTTTCGGCGCTGCACGTTGAGCCGTTCTGGGGCGCATGACATGCGACCGCTCTCGGTGAATCATGAGCGAGCGCATGGACTCCTCCTGCTCCAGCTTGCCTTCCTTGATGCCTGTCAGGGCCTGGGGGATGTCGAGCTGCGTGAGCCCTCGCTTGCCGCGGACATGCCGTCTCGAACTGGTGAGGCATGTCCGTGTCGGCCCGGAGGAGATGGCAGCCACAACCGCCGCCTTCACCGGCTCCCCTCCGGATCATGACGCCTCGACTCCTGGGGCAGCCACCCGGACGACCGCAGGGTCACCACCCTCCCGGTGAACGTCGCGGGCAGTCGGCCGGGTGTACTCGGCGATCACGCCGCGCCACCGGTGCGTCGTGGGCAGTCCTCGAGGGTTCTGGGGAGGGGGCAGGACATGGGTGTGCCGTGCGCGGGGTGCTCCGGACGGAGGCGGGAGAGGGGGTCGGGCAAGGGCTGACGCGCGACGGGCCGGACGGTCCCCTGCGACCGCCCGGCCCCTCGAGTTCTCGCCCGCCGACAGGTGCGTCCTCAGCCGCACCACCCGTCCTGGCGGTCGGCCGGGACGGTCGGGGCGCCAAGGGCGGGCACGTCGTAGAAGGTGGCGTAGAGCACGGTGTCCGTGCTCCCCGCGTTCCACGCCGTGTGCACGATGTTGCCCGGGTCGACCAAGGCCTGGTGCGTGTCGTAGAGCCGCTCGATGCAGTCGGTGCTCTGCTGGTAGGTGAGCTGTCCCTGCGCGATCGATATCACGACCGGCCCCGGGTGGGTGTGCCACGGGAAGGCCGCCCCGGGGGACAGATCCACACGGGCCACCACGATGTGACCGGGGTCCATGAGGTTGAGCACCTGCGTGGGACCTCCGTCGAGGGACCTCTTGACCTTGACGTCGATGTCGTCGGGGAAGTCGGCGTGCCCGGCCAAGACCGAGATCTGCGGTGCCGGGGCAGACGCCTGAGGGCCCGCACCGTCGGCCGCCGTGCCGGAGGTCGCGAGGATCGCCAGGCCGGTGGAGGCACCAAGGGTCAGTGCAGCTACGCCGGCAGTGCGCCGACGATGCTTGTGCTGTGGAGTGCGCATGCTGTTCTTCCTTCGTGTTCTCGGCCCGGTGCCGAGCCGTTCCTGCTCCTGCCCCTGCGACAGAAGCGTCCTCCCGTCACGGGGAGGTTTCCCCCCTGTGCGGGGGGATGTTCTGGTTGACCCGGAAGGTGTTGTCCGGGTCGTAGCGCGCCTTGACGCGGGCGAGCCGGTCGTAGTTGCCGCGGTAGGCGGCCCGCACCCGGTCCGCGCCCTCCTCCATGAGGAAGTTGACGTAGGCGCCGCCGGCCGCGGACGGGCGCAGGGCCTCCCAGTAGGCGCGGCTCCACCCGGTGATCAGCTCGCGGTTGCCCGGGTCGGGATCGATGCCGACGACCACCCCGGCCCAGCCGCCGGAGCGGTGCGGGAAGGCGGTGGCGTCCTCGGGGACCCGGGTCACGGCGCCGTCGACAGGGTAGAGATGCATGGTGGACAGGGAGGTGGGAGGTCGGCTCCCGTGCCGCTGGTGGGCGTGGACCGCCTCGTCGGTGATCTGGTCGTAAAAGTCGGCCTTCCAGTACCACTGGTAGCCCGGGGGGTACAGCCCGTCGAAGGCGCTCTGCAGCTGACTGAACGGCATGTCGTGCATGCCGACCAGGAGCGGGCTGCCGTAGGCCGCCAGCTCCCCCAGGACCTCCTGCCCCCGGTCGTGGGGTCCGGTCCAGCACCAGACGATGCCGCAGACCGGCCGGTCCCAGAGGCTCTCGGGGAAGGGCGGGCCCGAGGGGACACGCAGCAGGCCCAGCCATCCGCTGATCTCCTCGGGCAGTGCGGGGAGCACCTCGCGGTACCACCGGATGACGTCCCCTGCGTCCGCCACGTCGTAGAGCACCGGCCCGCCGAGGACGACGCCACCCTCCCCCACCGGGTGGGAACGGAACCGGAAGGAGGTGACGACGCCGAAGTTGCCACCGCCGCCGCGCAGCGCCCAGAAGAGGTCCGGGTGCTCCTCCTCGGAGGCGGTGACCGACGACCCGTCGGCCAGGACCAGCTGGGCCTCCACGAGGTTGTCGACGGTGAGTCCGTGGAGACGGGCCAGGTAGCCGATGCCGCCGCCCAACGTGAGCCCACCGACCCCCGTGGTGCTGACCAGGCCCGAAGGGACGGCCCGCCCCTGCGCCACCGTGATGTGGTCCACGTCGCCCCAGGTGGCTCCTCCCTGCACCCGGACCGTCCAGTCGGACCGGTCCAGGTGGACTCCCCGCATACCGGACAGGTCCACGACCAGCGCGTTGTCCCAGACGCCCAGCCCGCCCGCGTTGTGCCCCCCTCCCCGCACCGCGATCCTCAGCGCGTGCTCACGGGCGAAGAGCACCGCTCGGGCCACGTCGACCTCATCCGCGCACCTGGCGATCGCGGCGGGGTGCCGGTCGATCATGCCGTTGTGGACCGCGCGGGCCTCGTCATACCCGGCGTCGCCCGGCAGGACCACGGTGCCTCGCAGGTGCGCACCGAGGGTGTCGACGGGAGCGGTGGTCTGGGTCGCGGTCATGCGTCCTCCTGCAGGTCCGGCGACCGACCGGGGTGGTCGGTCCAGCCACCGTCGACGCTAGCGACCTCACCGTTCGCCGAGCGTTCGCCCGCCCCCGGGTCAGTCGCCTGGCAGCGCGGCGAGGGAGCGACGGCAGCTCTCCACCAGCAACGGACTCTCCTGCTCGAGCGCCTGGGCGAGCGCGGCCTCGAGGCCGGCCTGCCGCATCCCCTCCGGCCGCAGCAGCGCCCGCCGGCGCTCGATCTCCGGCAGCCACCACAGGTCCTGCTGCGCCCGGGCGGTGGCGGCTGCCGCGTCGAGGACCGCCCGCGCCTGCGGAGGGTCGTCCAGGGTCGAGGCCAGCAGGCACAGGAAGTAGCTCGACCGGGCCCCGGCCCCCGTGGCCCGGAGGTCGCCGATCGCCCGTCGCACCATGCCGGCCCCGTCCGGACCACCCGTCAGCCAGCCGCTCAGGGCCTGGCCCCAGCTCCCGTAGTAGCCCAGGTCGTAGCGTGCGCACTGGTGCCGCAGCTCGTCGACGAGAGGCTCCAGTGCCTCCCGGTCGTCGAGCAGGTGGGCGGTGACAGCCGCGTAGGCGAGCGCGAGCGCCCGGTCGTAGGGGTGGGATCCGGCGCGCTCTAGCGCCTGGTCGCTGAACTCCTGTGCGGCCCCGGGACTGCCCAGCAGTGCGTGCGCGTGCGCCGCCCAGGCCCGTGCGTGCACCTCGGGACGAGACCCGATGGCTAGGCGTATGGCGGACATGTCCACCGCCATCGCGCCCTGCAGCTCGGAGAGGCCCTCCCGTGGACGCCCCATCTGGAGCAGGGTCGCCCCCACCGCGAACCGTCCCACGGCTGCCCTGGCGGCGTCCGCCGTCCGGGCGGCCGCAGTCTGGGCGGCGAGGGCCACGGCCAGGGCGGACGCGTTGGCGCCTCCGACGTAGTCCGTGCCCCACAGGCTGGTGAGCACGTCGGCCAGCGCCGTGTCGTCGTGCAGTCCCGCCGCGAGCTCGTGCGCGCGTTCCAGTGTGACGCGAAGGGCGGGGGCGGTCCAGCCGTGCCGGGCGTTGAGCACCGCCGCGAGGTCGTGCAGGCACTCCAGCTCCTCGGCGTCGCGCGCCGGACCGGGAGGCAACGTCCGGAGCTGGCCGACGGCCGCACGGAGGAGCTCGATGCAGCGCTCGGTCGCGAACACCTTCTGGGCGCCGCGTGCGGCAGCGCGCAGGTGCCCGACCGCCCGCTCGGGCAGCCCGGCCCGAGAGAAGTGCTCGCCCAGCATCGCTGACACGTCTTCCAGGTGGGTGGCGTGGAGCTCCTCCAGCGCCTCACCCACGCGCAGGTGCACCAGGGCCCGCAGGGCGGGTGGCTGCAGCCCGTATGCAGTGTCCCGCACCAGGTCGTGGACGAAGTCGTAACCACCGTCGCGCTCGGCGAGGACGGCCGCCCGGCACAGCTCGTCAAGGGCCTGCACCGTGGCCGTGTCCTCGAGGCCCCCGGCCAGATGCAGCAGCGCCAGCGGCGCCGACCGGCCGACCGCTGCCGCGACACCGGCGAGCTGCTGGGCCGCATCGCTGAGCGACGTGAGCCGCGAGGCCAGCACCCCTCTCAGGCCCCCGGCCGGCAGGTGCATCGCCGGGCGGGCCCCGACGCGCTCGTGCCGGGCAACGAGCCGGGCCGCCTCGACCAGGTGGAGGGGGAAGCCCCCGGTGGCCGCGTGGAGGTCCAAGCAGCGCCCGTCGTCCCATCCCGGGTCACCGTGGCGACGCAGCAGGACAGCTCCTTCGTCCAGCGGGAGGGGGCCGGTCCGGACGGTCCGGACGGGGACCTGCTCGCGCAGGCCCGTCGCCCACCGACTCAGGTCGGTGCGCTCCTCGAGGACGCCCGAGCGCGCGGTGACCACCAGGAGGAGCGGCGCGTCCCGCTCCCACCGGGCGAGCGCCGAGACCAGGTCCAGGGTGTCCTGGTCGACCCACTGAAGGTCCTCCAGGACCAGCATCCCGGGAGGGGTCGTCGCGACCTGGCGCGCGAGGTCGCGGACGAACACCAGCCGGCTCCAGGCGCGGGCGTGCTCCCTCGCGTCAGCATCCTCCCCCACCCCGAGCCCGTCGCCCCCCAGCCAGTCGAGGACCGGAGCGAGGGCGACGGCGCCGGCCATCGCGTGGCCCCGCCCGACCGCGGTCCGCAGGCCGCGGTCGTGCGCGTGCCCGATCAGCTCCTCGACCAGGCGGCTCTTCCCGGACCCGGCCTCACCATGGACGACGGCGACCCGGAGCCCGCCGGCCCCGGCGGCGTCGAGCTCCGACCTCAGCACAGCCAGCTCCCGGCGCCGCCCCACGAGTGGGTCCGCCTCCTGCCGCCCGACCGCGCGGGCGCTGCGGGGGCTCCGGGCCCGCGGCGCCAACCGGTCCGGTCTGACACCGGCAGACCTCCTCCCGCCCCGGCCCGCGTCGTGGGCGAGCAACTCCTCCAGCAGTCCCCTCGTGGCGGGTGCCGGGTCGACCCCCAGCTCATCCCGCAGCACCCGGACGCACCAGTGGTACGCCTCCAGCGCCCCGGGCAGGTCGCCCCGGCGTCGCAGCAGGTCGACCAGGGCGACGTGGCCGCGCTCCTCGAGCGGACGCAACCGGACGCGCCGCCGGGCCGCGTCCAGCGCCGGCATCTGGAGGGGTGACGACGGTGACGACACGGCGCCCACCGCGACCAGCGCGTCGCAAGCGTCGACGAACTCCCGCTCGACCTGCTCCCGCAGGCCGGCCGCCCACGCCTCGTCCACCCCGGGCAGCAGCTCCCCCCTGTAGAGCGTCAGCAGCTCAAGGCCGTCCCCCGCGACCGACTCCTCCGACGCCACGGTGCGACCGTCCGCCGCGGCCCGCAGCGCGCGGCCCGCCCGCCGCAGCTCGATCAGGTCCACCGGACAAGCAGGGTCATCGTGCCAGGTGAGGTGGGTCGAGCTCACCTCCAGGCAGGCGTTCTCGGCCAGGTGCCGACGCAGGTGGTGCAGCTCGCGACGCAGGTTGGTGAGGCCCTGGGCCGTGGCGGTGTCCGGCCACAGGGCGGCGGCCACCGCTGCCCTCGCCTGCGGGACCCCGGCGTGCGCCGCCAGGTAGGCGATCAGCGAGACGGCCCGTAGCGAGGTGACCGGGTCGCCGTCCCCGGGGACGACGGCCCGCTCGCCCAGGAGCAGTACGCGCATAACTCTCCACCCTGCCATGCCCGGCCCGGCAGGTGCTTTCCACGGGGGCCGGACAACGCCAGAAGCGTCTCGACGTCTTGAGCGAGGGTCCGGAAGGCCCGCCCGCGGTGAAGGGAGGCGTGCTTCTCCTGCATCGTGTCTCGGCCAGCGTGCAGCCGGCCGGACCAGCAAGGGGTCGTCGCCGAAGCCGTTGGTGCCGCGGGGCGCGCGGGCCAGGCCACCGCGACACTCCCCCAGCCGGACGACCTCCTGGTCCCCGCCCCGGTCGTCCCCGGGGAATGACCAGCCCGGCGGCGCACACGAAGCCGGCGCCGCTGTGCTCGTCGGGCACGTCCGCGAGCTGGGCCAGCAGGAGGGCGTTGTTGGCCTCGTCGGGCGGGATGCCGGTGGGCTGCGCCAGCGGCCGGGCCCAGCGTGCGGAGAACACCTCGGGCGACCCGCCCAGGACGGCCACGGCCAGACCGGAGTCGCCGGCGAGGGCCGGCAGCCCGGTGGCTGCGGCCGCATGCCGCGCCTTGAGCCGCGCGTTGTCGGCGGAGGTGACCCCGGACTGATCACGTCCTCCAAGCCTGCGAAGGCGTCCAGGCCGACCAGTTCCAGACCGATCCGCCGGAGGGTGTCCGCGAGGATCCCACGCAGCTCGCCAACCTGAGTTGTCGACGTCACCCGACCGGCACCGGCGCTTCGCGGGTAGGAACGCTCTGGCGTGCGAGCTCAGCATGGTGCAGGGGGCCACGAACCGACCAGCGCATGACATCTGTCATGCCGAGGTGGTGATTCTGGGCACTACTGGCGTAGCACCCAGGGGCGGAGCCTTGGGGTATGACGACAACGCAGCGAAGACAACAGGGCCTGCCGACAAGCCACGACGCCACCGTCCTGGCCGAGCTGCTGGGTGCGTCCAAGCAGTTCGGCAAGGGCTTGGCAGTGGTCCAGGCGGTCTGCGGGCTGGATCTGGTGGTGCGTCCGGGCGAGGTCCTTGCCCTCCTGGGGCCCAACGGCGCCGGGAAGTCCACGGCGATCGGGATGCTCACGGGCCTGACGGCACCTTCGTCCGGTACGGCGCGACTGTTCGGGCGTGATCCCCGCGACCTGCGGGCGCGGCGGCGTCTCGGGGCGATGCTGCAGGCCTCGGGTGTACCGGAGACGCTGCGTGTGCGCGAGCTGCTCACCCAGTTCCGCGGCTACTACCCCGCCCCCCTGCCCATGGCGCAGGTCATCACCGCGGCGGGTCTTGGCGGGTTGGAGGACCGCATGTTCGGCGAGCTCTCCGGCGGCCAGCAGCGGCGCGTCCTGTTCGGCATCGCGCTCGCGGGCGACCCCGATCTGCTGGTCTTCGACGAGCCGACCACCGGCCTGGACGCGGAGTCTCGGCGGGGACTGTGGGCCACGTTGCGCGAGCTGGCCCGCTCGGGTCGTGGCGTCGTGCTCACCACGCACTACCTCGAGGAGGCCGACGCCCTGGCTGACCGGATCGTGGTGATCGACCGCGGTGTGGTGATCGCCGAAGGCACGCCCACCGAGATCAAGGCCCGGGTGCCGGGGCGACGGGTCCGGGCACAGACCTCGGTGAGCCCGGCCGAGGCGAGCCGGTGGCCCGGCGTGACCCGCGCATCACGCGAGGGCCCGTGGCTGGATCTGCTCGTCGGATCAGCTGAGCCCGCACTCCGCGCGCTGCTCGACCTGGATCCCTTGGCCGCTGGAGTGACCGTGACCGAACCAAGCCTGGAGGAAGCCTTCCTCACCCTGACCAGCGACATGGAGGCAGCACGATGACCACCCGCACGCAGACACGGACGACGACCGACGCAGGGACGCCACGATCGCATCCGGGGAGGATCTACCTCACAGAGGCCCGACACGAGTTCCTCAAGCTGATCCGAATACCCATCTTCGCCGTCAGCACGATCGCCCTGCCGGTGATCTTCTACGTGCTCTTCGGCGTGGCTTTCGCCGGCGGCCAAGACGGTGGGGCCGGCGTGACCACCTACCTGCTGGCGACCTACGGCACGTTCGGGGTCATCGGCGCGGCCCTGTTCGGCTTCGGCGTCTCGGTCGCCCTCGAACGCGGGCAGGGCTGGATGCGACTCAAGCGCGTCTCGCCCATGCCCCCGCAGGCCTACTTCGTGGCCAAGGTCGCGATGAGCACGACCGTCTCCGCACTGATCATCGGGGCGCTGTTCGTCCTGGGCGCCACCCTGGGTGGCGTGCGCCTGTCCGCCACCGGGTGGATCAGCCTCGGGCTGGTCCTGCTGCTCGGGGCGCTGCCGTTCTCGGCCATGGGCCTGGCCTTCGGCTACCTCGTCGGCCCGAACTCCGCGCCGGCCATGCTGAACCTGATCTACCTGCCGATGGCGTTCGCGTCAGGGCTGTGGATCCCGATCCACCAACTGCCCGCTTTCGTGCAGGGGATCGCCCCGGCGCTCCCGCCCTACCACTTCGCCCAGCTCGCCCTGGGCACCGTCGGTGCCGCCGAGAGCGGATCCTGGGCGCTGCACGCCGTGGTGCTGCTAGCGTTCACGGCGTTCTTCCTGGCCGTGGCCGCGTGGGGCTTCCGGCGCGACGAGGGCCGGACCTACGGATGAGGCGCACCTGATGAGCCAGAGCCCGCCGCTCCACACCCGCTTCATGCGCTACGTCTGGCTGGTCTACCTCGGCGCCCTGTTCTTCCAGCCCGTGTTCGACTCCTCCAGCGATGGCTTGGACTGGCTCGCCGTGGCGATGCTGATCGCCCTGTTCCTGCCGATCTACGCCGCGACGTTCCGGGCTCGCGACGACCGGCAGACCCTCGTCCTCATCGCGTCCATCGCCGCCCTGTCCCTTGCGGGTTCGCTGGTCAACAGCGGAGCCAGCGTGTTCGCGATCTACGCGGCGGCCATCGCCGGTCGCCTGCACCCCACCCGCCGGGCCGTGGCGGTGGTCGCCGCTCTCGTCGGGGTCGTCGCGGTGATGGTGCTGATCTCGCCGGTGCCCATGCCGTGGCGGCTGGCGGGGCCCACTCCCGCACTGTTCTTCACCGCCGTCGTCGGTGCGACGAGCATCTTCGACGCTGAGCGGGACCGGGCCAGCCGACGCCTCCTGCGTGCCGATGAGGAGATCGAGCGGCTCGCGACGATCGCCGAGCGGGAACGGATCGCACGGGACCTGCACGACCTGCTCGGGCACACCCTGTCGGTCATCGTGCTGAAGTCCGAGCTGGCCGCACGACTGGTGCGCCCAGACCCGGACCGGGCAGCCGCCGAGATCGACGACATCCAGCAGATCGGCCGGGAAGCACTGGGCGAGGTGCGCGCCGCGGTCGCCGGATACCGAGCCAGGGGCCTCGGCGCCGAGATCGACGGCGCGCGGGTGGCGCTGGAGGCAGCAGGCGTCGACGTCGAGGTGCACGCAGACCCCACCGATCTACGCCCCGAGCAGGAGTCCGCCCTGGCGATGGCGCTACGAGAGGCTGTGACCAACGTGGTGCGTCACGCCGACGCCCAGCGCGCCACCGTCAGCATTACCACGGTCGGGGCTGTTGTTCGGCTCGAGGTCAGCGACGACGGCCGCGGCTCCTCGGGCCTGGCGGGTTCCGGGCTCACCGGCATGCGCGAGCGGATCGCCGCACTCGGTGGCCATGTCGAGGTGGGCGGCCCGAAAGGCCCCGGCGACCCTCACGGGACCCTCGTCGAGGTCACCGTGCCCCTGGCGGGAACGGCAGTCGACGGGTCTCAGGCACAGGAGGGGGGTGGGTGATGACGATCACGGTGGTCCTGGCCGAGGACCAGCGCATGGTCCTGGGTGCCCTGAGCACCCTCCTGGGGCTGGAGGTCGACATCACCGTGGCGGGCACCGCCTGCGACGGGGAGGAGGCCGTGCGCCTGGTCGAGGCGCTGCGCCCCGACGTCCTGCTGACGGACATCGAGATGCCCAGGATGACGGGGTTGGAGGTGGCGGCCGAGGTCCTGCGCCGGGGCCTGCCGACCCGGGTGGTCATCCTGACCACGTTCGCCCGCAGCGGGTACCTGCGGCGGGCGTTGGACGCCGGTGCCGTCGGCTACCTGCTCAAGGACGCGCCCGTCAGCGCCCTGGCCCAGGCCGTCCGCGACGTGCACACCGGAGGCCGCGCCATCGATCCCCAGCTCGCCGCTGACGCGTGGGGCGAGCCGGACCCGCTGACCGACCGGGAGCGCCAGGTCCTGCGCCTGGCCGGCGACGGGCTGGCCAACAGCGAGATCGCCGGACAGCTGCACCTGTCGGAGGGCACGGTGCGCAACTACCTGTCCGAGGCGATGCACAAGCTCGGAGCGTCCAACCGAGTCGCGGCGGCCCGACAGGCGCGGGACCGGGGATGGCTGTGACGTCTCCCGCCGCCGCGCCCACAGCCCGCAGTCATCGGGGCGTCGACGGGTCGCTGGTGGCCTTCTTCGCGATCGCCTTCGCACTGGCCCGTGGCCCGTGGCTGGTGGTCGCCCAGACCGCAGACCAGGCCGGTATCGAGACCGATCACCTCCTGCGCCTCGCGGAGGAACGAAGGCTAGCGTCTGCGGTGGCGCGTCCGGGCGTTGAGTCGGTGGGGCCGGCCCCTAACGGCCGGACGCCTTCTGGCAACTCGCGGGGCGAGCGTGACCTCGTCCAGGTCGGGTCAGGCCTTGTCCGGGTCGTCTACCGGCGTGACCTCGAAAGGTCGACGTCGTCGCTGTAGTGGTCCTCGTCGCGCATCGGCCCGACATGGTCCAGCCGTCCCGGAGGGCATCCAGTGCCGTCAGGGTGGGGCCCGGTTGAGGTTGCGCAGCGGCGCGTCGTCGGCGACACCGACGTAGAACTCGTGGACGAGAAGGACGAAGGTCTCGGGCCGCCGACTAGCCCTTGCGGGCCTATGCCTGTCGTCCGGCGCTCAGGACCGGTCTTCGTTCTGGGCCACCGGCCTGACCTGTTCCACGTCGAGGACCTCGACGGTGGTTCCCAGGGTCTCGACCTTGCGGTAGACACCCCGGTCTGGCGGTGAGACGGTCATCGTCCCGTCCAGGAGTTGGCGATGCACCACGTACTGGAAGGGCACATCCACCCGGTTGCGTGCCGCCTGGATGTGGATGTTGAGGGCGGTGTGCGGCGGCAGCCGAACCGTCGTTGCGTCTTGGACCGTCTGGGTCTCGGCATCGCTCTGACCCCAGGTGCGACGCGCTTGGGCCGTGGTCTCCCAGTGGGCGCTGGCCTTGAACGTGCCCGAGACCCCGACTCCCAGGCCAGCCTCCACGCCGACCTCGACCGATGCGCCGACGGTCAGCGATAGTCCGAGCTCGTTGGACCAGGTGCCCGTGGTCTCCTTGGCATGGGTGAACGTGAACCCCTTCTCCATCACCTCGCTCGTGGGGTTGACCAGGCGCGACCTGTAGTCCACTGCTGGCTGGACGGCAGTGAGGGCGGTGTCCGGGCCCTTGTCGGCCTGCGCGAACGGCAGCACCTCGACCCAGCTGGTCAGGACGGGCTCACCCACGACGAGGGCAACTCCGTTCTCGTTGAGCAGCTCCGCCCGCGGCACCATCTGCTGGAATCGTTCGTCGAGCTGCAGCCACCTGCCGTGGCAGGCGCAGCGCAGGGCGACCCTCGTGCTTCCGTCCTCGGCCGGATCGAGAGTGACGTAGGCGAACACCGCGCGATCACGATCGAACGCCGGGTCCGCCCGGCGCAGCATGCCCACGGCCTGCGCGAAGTGCTTGACCTGGTGCCCGGTCGTGTCGTAGCAGCGCAGATACCAGTCGTCTGCGAGTTCCGGCTTCGGTGAGGTGGGCGGCGCCTCCCACCGCAGGCGGATACGGCGCGATGCAGGGTCGGAGCCGATGATCAGCGTGACCGCGGTGGATGTGGCTGTGGCCGTCTCACTGATCAGCACGGCGGTCACGTCCGTAACGGTGACGATCGTGCTTCCCTCGGGAATCCCAGGTCCTGCGATCGGCTCGCCGATATCGGGTGCACCGAATGCTGCGGTGGCCGAGGTGACGGTGTTGCTCCCGACGGTGCTGACCCCATCGGCGACGCTCCGTCCACCGATCACGTGCAAGTACGTCCTCCTCGTCATCGTCGCGGAGGACTGATGCAGTGCCATCGACCACAACGTCTCTGAGGGGTTCGGGACTGCTGCACGGGTAGGTGACACCGAGTCTGTGGTGCTGTGAAGCGCCGCAGGGAAGGATGTGCACCATGCCCAAGCCCTATCCCCAGGAGTTCCGTGACGATGTCGTCCACGTCGCTCGTCAGCGTGGCGAGGGGGTGACGATCAAGCAGGTTGCCAAGGACTTCGGGATCTCGGAGTCGTGTCTGACGAACTGGATGACCCAGGCCGACCGCGACGCCGGGATCAAGCCCGGCGCC
>NZ_JBJFZS010000038.1:0-21363 GCF_045032595.1 Ornithinimicrobium jinqii | reverse complement strand
TTCACTTACCGAGTGCTTCCTGACGGGCGACCTGGGACCTTAGACAAGTCCAAGTCTTCCCTGTTCAGGGAGCACTTCGGTGCTTCTACACGCCGATCACACCGCCACCCCGTGAATGATCCGGGCTAGCACTTCGGTCACACCTGCGTGATGCCTTCATGCGCTACTACGAAACGGCGTACGAACTGCGGGATGGCAAGGTCGCGGCGGAGCGGCGTGCGTTGCTTCTGAACGAGGCTGCGACATTCGCCGAGCCGTTCATAGAGCTGCTGCCCCGATATGAGTCGTCGGATCGCAGCCTGGAGGATGTGTTCAAGTCGCTGGGCTCCCCGGAGGCGGCCTCCCTCATGGCAGCCGGCTTGCTTCCTCACCCGAGTGCCTACCGGCATCAAGAGGAATCCCTGATCGCGTCCCTGAGCGGCGAGGACGTCGTCGTGACCAGCGGCACCGGGTCAGGCAAGACCGAGGCGTTCTTGCTGCCGGTGTTAACGCGCTTAGTGCAGGAGTCCGCCCGATGGGAGCCTGCGACCCCAACTCAACAAGAGGCGTGGTGGACAGGGTCTGCCCCCATGTTCGTGCCCCAACGTCCTGTCGACGAGGGTCGAATGCCGGGCATGCGCGCCATGATCCTCTACCCCATGAACGCTCTCGTCGAAGACCAGCTAATTCGACTGCGCAAGTCGCTGGACTCTAGCCCCGCTCGCGGATGGCTCGCCGAGCACCGTCCGGGGCACCGGTTCTACTTCGGGCGATACACCGGCCGCACACCCGTGCCGGGTGGCCTGAGCGACGCCCCCGACAGCGCTCGGCGCGGCCGTCTGGCCCGCCTCCTTCGGGAGGCCCAGGCGCGCCGTGAGGCTCTTGACCACATGGTCGCCAAAGGCGAGATCACCGCTCCGGACACCGAGTTCTTCCTGCCGCGCCTCGATGGTGCCGAGATGCGCAGCAGGTGGGACATGCAAGCTGCGGCTCCCGACATTCTGATCACGAACTACAGCATGCTCTCGATCGCCCTGGGTCGATCTGACGAGCAACCACTCCTGGAGCAGACACGCGAGTGGCTCCAAGACCCTCGCAACGTCTTCACCCTCGTAGTGGACGAGTTGCACATGTACCGCGGCACCGCGGGCACCGAGGTGGCCTACCTCTTGCGCCGCCTGCTCAGCACCCTTGGGCTAGACACGCGGCCCGAGCAGCTCTCCGTCGTGACCACCACAGCGAGTCTGGAGCCTGGTGATGAGGGCGCCCGGTTCCTATCCGAGTTTTTCGGGCGCACCGACCCCTTTCGGTTCGTCACCACCCGTCCGCAGCTTCCCTCCGGCCCAACGGACCTCCGCTCGATCGCAGCCGGTCTCACGGGTGGCTCTTTGGCAGAGGTGGGCGAACTGTCCGTGCCGGACCTAGAGTCTGCCTTCCATCACGCCACCCTCCGGGCCGGCAGGCCCCGGGCGACGGGAGCCCACGTCGTGGCCTCACGACTGTTCCCCGACGCGCCGGACCCGGATGAGCTGCTGGAAAGACTCGTCGCTCTGCTCGGCAGCACCGACAACCCGCCCGTGCGGTTGCGGGTGCACTTGTTCTTCCGGACGCTGCAGGGTCTCTGGGCCTGCAGTGACCCAGAGTGCGCGGAGGTCACGCCGGAGTTCCGCCACGCGGATCGCCGGGTCGGCAAGGTCTACTCTCGTCCGCTCTTCAGTTGTGCGTGCGGAAGCCGGGTGCTGGAACTGCTCTACTGCCAGTCGTGTGGCGAGGTCATGCTGGGCGGGTTCGTGGTTCGAACCGGTCCTCACGAATTCCTGGTCTCGACCGCCGCGAACCTCGAGCGTCTGCCCGAGCAGGCTTTCGCCGATCGGAATGCGTCAAACTATCGCGTCTACTGGCCGACGAACGGCCAGAAACCCTCCGTGCCGGGCTGGAGTCGTCTCGGTGGACGGAAGGGAGACCCCGAACGGGTGACGTACAAGCTGGAATACCGAACAGTGTCCTTCGCTCCCGGCCCTGGTCGCATCAGCATGCAGCCCCGCGGCAACCCGACGGGGTCCATCTACTGGGTCACTGGCCGGAAGGGCCATGACGACGCCGCCAACCTCACCCCCTACCCGACCCAGTGCCCTTCGTGCGGTGATGACTGGGAGCGGCAGAACGCAGGGGCCGTCGAGGACGCTGACCGTATGCGCTCGCCCATCTACACGCAGGGCGTGGGCTTCAATCGGGCCAACCAGGTGCTCACCGGAGCACTCCACAGATACCTCGACACCAAGCTCGTCGTCTTCTCGGACAGCCGTCAGGGCGCGGCCCGGGTCACCGCCAACCTGGAACTTGCCCACTACCTTGACCTCGTCAGAGCAGCGACCTTCTACCACCTAGGGCAGAACGAGGACCTAGTCTCCCTTGCTGCGGCGCACGTCCGGCGGGCGGACTCATCCGAGACGGCGGCCAGTGCCTTCGCCAAGTTGCAGCAGCAGCGGCCTGAGGCTGCCATGGCACTCCTTAAGGAGGGGAACCACATACCTCTCACTTCCGCCGACGAGCAGGCGCTCGAGTCCGCCCGTGCCGCGATCAGTCGACCTTCATTGGCTGACCTTGGAAACAAGGTCGAACCTTCCCTGCTAGAGGTCGGTGTCAGTCCTGCAGGTCCGGCCGTGTCCCTGCTTGCAACCAAAGACGGGCGACGCTGGATCACCCTCTACGGCTGGGACGCCGACCCTGTGCGCGACCGAGGCACAGACCTGGACCTCGAGGAGAGGACTCTCCTGGAGTCGATCCGAGAAGAAATGTCGCGCCAGATTCTGCGCACGGTGTTCGCCGGCGGCGACCGTGACGCGGAGTCCATCGGCGTTGCCCACGCTGTCCCTTGGAGCACTCTCGATGCCAGCAAGTTAGGGGGTCTGAGCCCAGAGAACTTCAACCAGGCGGTGTCATCCTTCGTCCGCATCTGCGCACGGCGACGGCGACTGACGCTGTTCATGGAGTCGGCCGCTGAGGGATGGCCCGGCAATGCCCGTCGATACCTCAAGACAGTGGCCGAGACGCACGCCGTCGACCTCGACGACCTGACCACGGCCGTGGAACTCGCGATCGGCGCAGGGCCTGCGACCGGATACCGCCTCCTCCACTCGCGAATTCGGCTTCAAGCAGGAGGGGCCACGCAGTGGCGGTGCTCCTCATGCCGAACGAAGCATCTCCAGGCCAGTGCCGGAGTCTGCATCAGCTGCGGGGGGCGGCTTTCCCGTGATGGTCAGGATTTCAGCATCGAGAGCGACTACTACGGCTGGCTTGCTACCCGGGAGGGCGGGTTGTTCCGCCTGCATTGTGAGGAGTTGTCTGGCCAGACCGACCCCCTCGTCGCGCAGAGGCGGCAGGCCCAGTTCCAGGACGTCTTCCTTGACGAAGGCGAGGTGCCCGTAGCGGACGGGATCGACATCCTGTCGGTGACCACGACCATGGAGGCCGGCGTCGACATCGGGGCACTCAAGGCCGTCGTGCTAGCAAACATGCCGCCGCAGCGGTTCAACTATCAGCAGCGGGTCGGCCGGGCGGGGCGCCGCTCCGAGCACCTCGCGGCAGCCCTGACTGTGTGCCGCGGAGGGCGCAGTCACGACGAGCACTACTTCCGTCACCCGGACGCCATAACCGGGGACGACCCACCACCCCCGTACCTCGACACGCAGTCGCTGGACATCGTGAGGCGTGCGTTCGCGGCCGACGTGCTGACCCGGGCCTTCAGAGTTCTTGCGACGGACGACCACCGCTTCGACCCAGGACGCAACGTCCACGGACAGTTCGGCACGGTAACCGAATGGCTCACGAGCAGTGCTGTCGCCAGCGTCATCGTCCGAACGCTGCGTCACCAAAGGGAGACCGCCAAAGGGATCGCCGACACTCTGCTCCATGGGACACGGGCCTCGTCACTGATAACAGCGGATGAGTTGGTCCAGTGGGGCCAGGTCGCCTTGCCCCGGCTGATCACCGAGGCGGCCCAGCAGGCCCGCGTCGAGGATCTCTCCGAGGCCCTGGCTCAAGCGGGCGTACTGCCCATGTTTGGGTTCCCCACCCAAGTGCGCGTGCTCTGGACCAAACGACCAAACACAGGCCCGGAGGCAGAAAACGTGGATCGCGACGCAGGCATCGCCCTGTCTGAGTTCGCACCGGGTGCTGAGCTGGTCAAGGACAAGGCGATCCACACGGCAGTCGGAATCGCACACTTCTTGCAAGGCACGAACGGGCGCTGGCGTGAGGTCGAAGACCCGGTCGGATCGCGCAGGGCAGCAGGCGTCTGCGCGGCGTGTCTCACCATCCACGACAACCAAACGTTCGTCCAGTGCCCTGTTTGCGGCGCCGGAGAACCCGACTTCCAGCAGGTGGTGCTGGTGGAACCGAAGGGATACCGAACGAGCTTCACCAGCCGCAACTACGAGCAGTTGGACGAGTCCACTTCGAGGGCTTCCCAGCCTCGGCTCGCAGTCCCACCGGGCGCACGCGTAACCCAGCTGGGAAATCTCACCGCCCGTGGCGGCAACGGTGAGGTCGTCTCCGTCAACGACAACAGGGGCCAGTTCTACACACTGGTCCGGGCACGACGCCAGTGGAATGACAGGGTCTACCCTGAGCCGGGCTTGATAGATCTACGGTTCCTAGAACAACACGACAAGAGAACGAAGGCACGAACCTGGGCGTGGTCCACCGATGGTGACGTCTTCGACACAGTCGCTCTTTCTGCTCGGCGACGGACCGACATCTTGGCGATTAGTCTCATCGCCGAGCCGACGGGGTTGCGCATCGACCCGGCTACTCCGTCCGGCCGTGCCGCCTGGGGTTCGCTCGGCTTCCTCTTCCGGGCTGCAGCCGCGCACCTCCTTGACATCGGCCCTGAAGAGATCGAGGTCGGTGTGTCGTCCACCGCAGAGGGAGGCGCGCGCGCCCAAGGTTTGCTGTTCCTCGCAGACACCCTCGAAAACGGTGCGGGGTACGCACGATGGCTGCAAGAGCACCTGCCGACTGTGATCGCGGCCGCGCAGGAGCAGGCCGAGCAGTTCGGGAACCACGCCACGAGCGAGGGTCAGCCCTGCGACTCGAGTTGTTACCAGTGCCTGCGCGACTACCGGAACAGCGCGTGGCACCCGCTGTTGGACTGGCGCCTGGCTCAGGATTTGCTGAGCCTCTTGCAGTCGAGCAGCCTCGACGATCAGTCGTCATGGAATGGACTCCTGCCTGTAGGGCGCGCCGTAGCCCGCGACTTCAGCCTCGACTTCACCGAGGATGGCATCCCGAGTCTTCGGAATCCGAAGACGGGGCGCTCCGTTGCGTTCATCCACCCCTTCCAGGGCGTGGGAGCAAGTGCCACCAAGCACATACGCGATCTCGTCGACGACCCCGACATCTCTATCGAGTCCTGGTTCGAGCTGGTCCGCCGTCCCGGTCTGGTGGCCGGTCGCCTCATGGGTGGATAGATAATGGGCTGTCTGCGGCACCAGGGCAGTTACAAATCGTCGTCGCTCACCGCCAGTTCGTCGTCGATCGTGCCGGCCACGTCTGCCACCTGTTCACTTATGTCACCCGTCGCCGAGGATTCTGCCCCCAGAAGCCGCATAATCCGCTGGGCGAGCGCCGCCCGCCGCTCAGCGAAGAACGTGTCGAACTCATCTGGGGACGCGGGTAGCCATGGGATCTCGTTCCGCTCGAGGTACGCCTGACGAAGCTCCTGTGAAGGGTACGACGATTCAGCCCAAGCCGCCGGTGGGGAAGCTGACTTCGAGATGTTGACTGACATCTCGAGCAATTGCAGGTTCGGCAGGAGATCACGCAAGCCCTGCAGCCGACTGACTCGCTCGGAATCAAGCCCCGCAGCCTTGAGTTCTTTCGTCGACAGCAAGGCTTGCGGGTAGACGTGGTCGACATGGTGAACGTTCCGCGTATTGACGTGCGGGAAGAGCACGGCAAGGACAGCAAACGTTCGCGGTTTCCCGTAGCGTAGGCTCAGAATCTCTTCGACCTGCTCGGCCGTGAGGGCCAACGACTTTCCTCGTTGCGCCATGCGCCGCTCGATGTCGAGCGAGGGAAACTTCTGCGAACCGTGATCCATGATCGTCTGCCGCAGGTCACGAAGCAGAGTGTCCAGACCAGCTCCCCAGACACCCGGAACGATGAGCGAGCGCAACGTCCACTGGCGTAGCGCCTCGCGGTCAGCAGTGTCCGCGACGGCCGCCCGGTACTTCTGGCCGAGTCCGCGATGGTGGACGTAGAACGCGATTGGAATGAGGACGCTGTTCGCGGACAGCGTCGCAGTTGAGAGCCCGAAGTCTGCAAGCAGGCCTGCAGCGGTCTTGAGGGAGTCCGCGATGGCATCCCACTCACGGTCGAGGGTCGCCATGGTGTCAGTCGTGAAGTTCTTGACCTTGAACCCAACGTCGCTGACCCCGGCCAGCACGAGTCCCGACTTGAGAACGATGTCCTGACTGAAGTTGAAGCCCGCGCCCGTAGAGTTCAATTCATCAACCAGCCCGTGAATTGCGGCCCGGGCATCTCTTTCTTTCCATTGGGCCGTGGCGATGGAAAGAAGCAGGTCACTGTACGACAGTACGGTGCCAGCCGAGTTGACACGGATGAAGATGTCAAGGACGCGGTCGATGTCCTGCTCAGTCTCTTCGAAGAACTTGACGTTCGTGGTGGTGTGGATCGACTCCCAGAGTTGACTCAAAATTTCTACTGCCTTGTCATGGTTGGCCAAGCCAGCCTGCGCGGTCACCGCCCATAGTTGGCTCATCTTCTCGGCCTCGAAGACGCGCTGAACTGGGAACCAGTGTCGCTCTGGATCGGCTACCGCGGCCGTGAGCTGGACATCGGTAAGGAAGCGAAAGTCGTACATCAACCCGGCCTCGTTGTCTTCCGCTTCACCGAGCACGTTAAGATAAAGTCGACGCACCGGGTACGAACTAGCAAGGTTCGACCAAGCGCGGGGGAGTTTGTAAGCGTACGTTCCTCGGAGCCCGATGTTGAACGAAGTGAGCCGCTGTTGACCGTCGAGAACTGCGGTCACCGACTGACCCGCCATAGGGTCGGCGTCAGGGTTGTGTCGGTTGTCCAAGGCGTTGAAGTCTTTCATGAACCCATAAAAACGGAATTGAGCCGCCGTCTCGGGTTCGACCCTCCACGACAGGAAGCCGCCGACTGGATAGCCGCGCATGAGGGAATCGAAAATGCCCATGACCTGGCCCGGCTTCCACACGTACTCGCGTTGGATAGCGGGCAGGACGAGATCACCCTTCTGGATTCGGCGGATAGCGTCGGCGACAGTGATCTCAGGCAGGTATCCCATGACCAGACCCTAACTAACTGGGGACACGCATGCGCGAGCACGGCTGATCCATGGGCGCGCCATGACTCTGCTAGTGGCGCGTGTTTGAAGTTGCTGGTCGGTTGGCCTTCGTGAGGATTTCGTCGGCGGTCTTGGTCCACACGAACGGGTGGGCGCGGTCGTTCCACCCGTCGATGAAGGCGCGGATCTTGGCGTTGAGGTCCTTGACCGAGCCGAAGGTGCCGCGGTGGATGGCCTGGCGCTCGATGATGCCGAACCAGACCTCGACGAGGTTGAGCCAGGACCCGGAGGTCGGGGTGAAGTGGACGTGGATCCGGGGATTCGCCTCGAGCCAGTCGCGGACCTCGACGCGTTTGTGGGCGGCGTAGTTGTCCATCACCAGGTGCAGCTCCTGGCCGGTGCCCTCGTCGGGGTAGGCGCGGGCGACCTGCTTGAGGAAGGCGAGGAACTCCTGGTGGCGATGCCGGGGCTTGCACGCGCCGGTGACCTTGCCGGTGGCGATCTCCAGCGCCGCGAACAGCGTCGTGGTGCCGTTGCGCTTGTAGTCGTGGGTGCGTCGCTCGGGCAGCCCGGGCTGCATCGGCAGCATCGGCGCCGTGCGGTCCAGCGCCTGGATCTGGCTCTTCTCGTCCACGCACAGCACGATCGCGTTCTCCGGCGGCGCCAGGTAGAGCCCGACCACGTCGGTCACCTTCGCCACCAGCTGCGGGTCGGTGGAGAACTTGAACGTCTCCACCCGCCACGGCGCCACCCCGTACTCGCGCCACGCGGTCGCGACCGTCTTGTTCCCGATCCTCAGGTGCCGCGCGAGCAGCCGGGTGGACCAGTGCGTCACCCCGTACTTCTTCGGCGGCGGCGCCAGGGTGACCGACACGATCCGCGCATGGTCGATCGACCGCGGCCGACCCGGACGAGGCTCGTCGGCCAGGCCGGCCAGACCCTTGGCCTGGTACCGCCCACGCCACTTGAGCACGGTCGCCTTCGAGGTCGCCAACCGCTCGGCGATCCGCTCGTTCGCCTCCCCCTCCGCCGCTGCCAGCACGATCCGGGCCCGCAGCACCTCCCCGGCACGAGCAGCGGTCGAGCGAGTCAACCGGACCAGTTCCCCTCGATCGCCCTCACACAGAGTCAAGGCCGGGGCAGCACGATTCGCCATACCCCATCATCCCAACCAGCAAACCGTTTAGCAATTAACGACACGCTCCACTAGGACGGGCCCTTCTGCTGTGGCGCCAGCGCGTGGGTCGAGCGAACCCCCAAGCATGGACGCCCCTGCGCACGGGTCGGGCCTAGCGCCCGCGCTCGTCATCTGTCTTGTCCGGGGAGGACCAGTCCGTTGATGTCGTTGTACCTCGACTCCGGGTGGTCATAGCGGCCGGGTCTCACTGACGTCCGCGATCCGCGCTTCGACGCAAGCAACCAGCGGCAGATCCGCGCGTTTGGTCAGGGCAGAAGGTCCAAGTACTGACGACGAGCCGGCATCGCATGAATGGCCGTCTCCTCGCCGCTACGGAAGATCAGCACAACGGTCTCCAGGAGCCGCGCCTGAGTGTCGAAGCCGAGCCGCACCTCGCGGTGTGGCCACTCCTCTTCCTCGAGCGGCTCGATCCACAACGCCAGGTCCGCAGCCTGCACCGCGTCCTCGGGCAGCACCCCGTGCTTGCGGGCGCTGCGATGGACCTTCACGCGGCGTAACCGGCCAGCGCTCGTCGGATCGCCTCGGAGCGCGACAGGTGCTCCCGCGAGGCGTAGGCGTCCAGCGCCGCGATCTCCTCGGCCGTGAGGCGCACGGCGATCACCTGCATCGGCTCGGCTCCACGCCCAGGACGTCCTCGCCCGCGGCGTTTCAGTTCCTCGACGTCATATCCGGCCTCGGCCTCGTCCGCCCACTTCTGGATCTGCTCGTCCGTCACTCGGTCATCACCCGCCATGACCGAATCGTATAACGAAAACATGGCACGGGGAAGGCCCTCGGTTCGGATGTCGGGCGACAACTGGGCGACCTGCGGCATAGGAAGGCGTTGTAGCGCTGGGGTCTGGACGTGAGGAACGTCCTCCTGATGCGCTTGTCGGGCTTGGTTTCCCATCGCCTTCAGGAGGACGTCCCAATGTCTAACCGTAGTGGTGTCTCGCGTGGTGACCGGAACCGGAACGCCCGGCTGGCCCGCCTCAGGCAAGCGGTCCCGATCAACACATCGTACAACGATAGATTCGGAACGTGCAACGAGAGTCACCGGGGGGGTGGTGTGTGCCCGTGCCACCCCTCCATGCCTCAACTGGGCCACCGCACCAAGCCGTCCGCCAACCGCACCGGCGACGACCTGGCTGCTGCGATTCACCTCACCGGTCTCGACGGCGGCGCGGCCGCGAGACGGACGAACCCGCCCACAGGGGAACAGGCTGGTACCCCTTGGGGCGCTTGTGATTGCCAAGGTCGTCGGGAACTAGGGGACCACCCATGTGGCGCGCGGCACGAGCGGACATTGCATCAGGTCCTGACGTCGTCGTCCGGACGCCCCGGGTTCGGCATCTGGGGCACCATGGCTTGGTGCTCGAATCGACCGAACTGCGCTCGTGGCAATGGCCGACGCCTGAGAACCTGGCGCCTGTGGTCGTGCTGCACGGCAGCGGACAGGACGAGCTGTCTCGCCCCGCCTGACCCCCTGAGCCCAGCACGCGGCCAGCGGCAAAGTCGGACGAGCGCAGCCGTCCTCCACGCGGCAAAGTCGGACGGGGCTGCCCGCGTCACTTGCGACGAGCTGACGCAGGTCCCGACGCCCATTGGCGGCTCGTGTTCATTGAGGGGTCGCGAGCGGGCAGACGAAGCCAGTTCCGGAGACGGGTTGACTAAGCTCTGGGGGTTCAGAGCTAAGGTCCCGTTCATGGACATGCTGAAGGGCGACCAAATCGCGGCGGCCAACCTCACCGACTGGCGCAAGCTGGCCCAAGGACTGCACGCCCGCTACCTGATCGATGACTTCGGCGCCGGCGCACGTTTTGCCGTCGCAGTGGGCGAGGCGGGCGACACCCTCGGACACCACCCCAGCGTGTCGATCGGCAAGGGGTATGTCGACCTCAAACTCATCAGTGCTGATGCCATCTACCGGGACGGCGAGGGCACCGAACACGTCCTGGAATGGGTCACGCAGCAGGACGTCGACCTCGCCCAACGGATCACTGAGATCGCCGCCGACCACAAGATCGATGCGGACCCTTCCTCGGTCAGCCACATCGAGCTCGGACTGGACACCTTCGAGTCTGCGACCATCGCCCCGGTGTGGGCCGCCCTCCTGACCGGGAACGCCGAGGCCCAGGGCCATGGCTCACCCAGCGATGAGATCAGGGACGCCACGGGACGGGTACCGAACCTGTGGTTCGGGGACGCCGACGAGGATGAGCTCACACGGCAACGCTTCCACATCGAGGTCTACGTGGCGCCCGAGGTGGCCGAGGAACGAATTGCCGCCGCTCTCGCCGCGGGTGGGACCATCGCCGATGACAGCCAGGCGCCGTCACTCATTGTGGTCGCCGACCAGGAGGGCAACAGGGGGATCGTGTGCGTGGACACGTCCGTCTTAGAGGAGGATTGAACCCATTCCTCACAGCCTCGAGCGCGCGAGGCAAGTGTAGGCGACATCAAATTGTGAAGCGGCATCACCGAACGCAACTCGCGCAAACGTGCCAAGGCATCGCGCGGGAGTCGGGTCCGAGGGCAGCCTCATGCGGCGATATGACGCCCCCGGAACGAGCGACCAGCGGCATGACCGGTTGTTGCCTCGGAGATGGCTCCGCGGTACTTCGCCAGCTGACCCTGTGGTTACAGCTATCAGGGCACATCAGACTGGTTAAGGGGCTCTTCCCAGCTGCGGTGGGGGTAGGGGTGTGACGCGCCGGGCGGGGCGGGTGCTGGGGTGAGAGGGGTCGAGGCCCTCAAGATCGGAGGCGACCAAGCACTCCGAAGACCTCGAGGACCTCGACGATGGACAACCCTACGTCCTGCTGTGCTGCGCTCGGCGCGCCCAGCGCGTACTGCGACAACTGTGACCTGCTCGTGGGCCTGGAGGGCTATCACGTCCTGGACGTGACGCGCGGCGCGGACGGGCTGACGGTGAGCATCGAGTCGGCGCCGGGGCCGGTCGGGTGCCCGGACTGCGGGGCACGCGCGGTCTCCCGTGGCCGGCGCGAGCACCGGCTGGTCGACGTCCCGGCCTTCGGGTCGCCGGTGAGGCTGGTGTGGGTGAAGCGGACCTGGGGCTGCCGGGAGGTGGCGTGTGCGCGGCGCTCGTTCACCGAGACCGACGAGGGGTTGGCGCCACCACGCTCGACGTGGACGGCCAGGGCGAGGTCCTGGGCGGTGGGCCAGCTGCGCCGTGAGCACGCAACCGTGCACGGCCTGGCCCGCCAGCTGGGCCTGGGCTGGGACACGGTGTGGTCCGGTGTGTAGCCGATCCTGGCCGCCGCAGCAGCCGACGGGTCCCGCTTCGCCGGCGTCACCAGCCTGGGCGTCGACGAGCACATCTGGCACCACGTCTCCACCAAGGAACCGCAGGACGGTGGCCGCGGACCGAAGGAGCTCACCGGGATGGTGGACCTGACCACGGGCGAGAACGGGCAGGTCAGAGCACGGCTGCTGGACCTGGTCCCGGGACGCTCGAAGAAGGCCTACGCCGACTGGCTCACGCAGCGTGGCGAGTCGTTCACCGCCGGCGTCAAGGTCGCCACCCTCGACCCGTTCCACGGGTACAAGGCCGCGATCGACGACGAGCTGGCCGAGGCGACCGCCGTGCTCGACGTCTTCCACGTGGTCGCCCTGGGCACGAGGTGCGTGGACGAGGTCAGACGGCGGGTGCAGCAGGTGACCACCGGCCACCGCGGTCGCAAGGGCGACCCGTTGTACGGCATCCAGAACATCCTGCGCGCCGGGCAGGAGAACCTCACCGACAAGCAGCGCGCCCGGATCGACCGGACGTTCACCGCCCACGAGGCCCACGAGGAGGTCGACCTGACCTGGCAGTGCGCCCAGCAGCTCCGCTCGGCCTACATGCAGGCGGACAAGGCCGAGGGACGTGCGATCGCCGAACGCATCGCGGCCACCTTCCCGACCTGCCCGATCCCCGAGATCGCCCGCCTCGGTCGGACCCTGCGCAAGTGGAAGGAGGCGTTCCTGGCCTACTTCACCACCGGCGCCACGAATGGAGGCACAGAAGCGATCAACGGCCTCATCGAGCTGCACCGCCGCCTGGCCCGCGGCTTCAAAAAACAGGTCCAACTACAGACTCCGGATGCTCCTCATCGGCGGAGGACTCAACCTGTGACCCCCACCGCAGCTGGGAAGAGCCGGTTAAGGTGGTCGCAAGCGTCTAGTGCGCACTGCATTGGGGCCGCCTAATCCACACCACTGGACGAACCGCGCTGGGACCCCTGGACGCCCGCCCTGCCGTGGCCCTACCCGGCTGACCAAACAGAGCGTTTCGGGTGCGCCCCTCGTCCACTTCCTCGCATAGGGCTTGATTGTCGGTGACTGTCTACCATCCCAAATCACTGCACATTAGGCCTCGCTGAAATCCCACCAGATCAGAGCCGCTCGAGCCGCAGGGAAGAACCCGCATTGCCGCGACACACCCCGCAGCGCCTAGTAGGGGCTGCAGCCCCGGGAGGCGCAGGCTGCTGTACGGTGCACGTCAGCGGGTCGAAGCCTTCGGAGGGAAGCAGGTGGTCACGCCTTGAACGGACCTAGTTCCAGGCTGAGGTCTCCAGCGCGCCGCGCCGTCCGCAAGGGGAGGATGCAAGGCGCTGGCAACCTCGATCCCCACCACGATGAAGAGGCGCGCATCGAGACAATAGGATCGCTTGCCGAGCCGATCTCACGAGGCCGCCATTGCAGACGACGAGCTGATCGAGGCGGATCACAGACGCAGCAGCGACACCCGGCCAAACTATGGCATGCGCCGCGACCGCACTACTGTCCGCCCAACCGAGCGCGAGGACGGGTCCCGGCAAGCGCTCCATCGCAGCACCGTCAAGCAGGTCAAGGCGCCCTTTGGGGCATCAGCGTAACGGCGAAAGGCGCTCGATGCTGAGCCGCGAGGAAATCGTCCGGCTCGTGGCGGAATGGGGCGCCCAACTTCAAGAAGAGCAGCGCTCGCTTCAGCAGATTTTGGAAGAGATCGCGCCAGCATCCACAGCAGCAGCCGAAATAGAAAAAACGATAAGAGCCCTCGCCACTTACGCTTCTGAGGCGGGTCGGCTAGAGGGACGGAGGCCGGTCGGGAAAGTATTCGTCTCGCTACCATTCAATAATCCGCTGTACTCTTTCGTCCTCTACTGCGTCGGACCACTGCTAGCAGGCAACGAAGTCATTTGCCGCCCTTCGAAACTCACAAGTGAGATCTTGAGCCGCTGCCTGGCGGTGGCGCCAATCCCGTCTGCGTTAGGATTGGAGATCTCAATCCTAAACGGCGCGGACTTCATTCGATCCGCAGAGACCGGGGCCGACTGCCTGATCTTTACAGGCTCTTGGGATTCCGCGAAGAAGATTGAACGTCAGTACGCTGGCCGGCTCATATATTGCGGACCTGGATTGAACCCCTTCGTGATCTTGAGTGATGCGGATCTTGCGACCGCCATCCCGGCACTGGTCCGCGCACGATTGTTCAATAACGGGCAAGATTGCCTATGTGCCGAACGCGTCTATGTGCACGCAGCCATCCTGCATCGGGTGACCGAGACGTTAGTCGAGGCTGTCGCAGCAAGCAAGGGGCAGGTCGGTCCCCTTATCAATGAGGCAGCCGCCGAGCGTGTGCAGCACATGCTCAGTCAGTCGCACGCGGCTCGGCATACTTTACTCTCCGGAAATATTCACGGTGCGCTGGTCGAGCCATCCATCATTGTGACCGATGATGATGACCCGCTGGTGCGCGCTGAAAAATTTGCCCCTGTGTTCGTGATCGTTCCATTTCACAGGGTAGATGAGTTGGAAGCGTACCTAGCGCGAACCCATCATTATCTGGGGGTTACCATTTTTGGAGGCCTTGTTCCCGACGCTGCGGAAAGGCTCTACCCACACGTTGCCTGGAACACATGCTTGCTTGAATCAGAGGCGGAGGACGCCCACAATCCGTTCGGAGGACGTGCTCGTGCGGGTTTCGTCCGTTACGAAAACGGATCACAGAAAGATGGCCCCATCTTGTTCTCGGTAGAGACAAGCACGACATGAAAGGTGAGTGATACACCGTGCCCGATGTTCAGCACTGGATACATGGTCAAAGTCAACCCAGCCAGGACGGTCAAACACTTGATCTGATCTCCCCGGTTACCGGGGAGGCGCGGGCCACAATGGCAGCTGGCCAAGAGGGAGACGTGGACATCGCAGTTAGAAGTTCGTCTGCTGCTTCCTCCGAATGGAGCGCGATGGATCCCTCAGAACGAGGAAGACTGCTCTGGACCTGGGCTGACGCGATTGAGGACTCACGCGACCGCCTGGCTAAGGAGGACTCAGAAGACGCAGGCAAGCCAATTCTCGATTGCGCTGAAGACGTAACGGCTGCCGCAAAACTCCTGCGCTTTTTCGCCGGACTGCCGGACAAAATCCACGGTTCCACGATGTCCGTACAACCTGGCCTGAATGCCTGGACCCTCCGAGAGCCCTATGGTGTCATAGGGGCCATCGTACCGTGGAACTACCCTGTCTACAACGCCGTTGCGAAAGTGGGCGGGATCGTTGCCATGGGCAACACGTGCGTATTAAAGCCGGCGGAGCAGGCGCCGACATCCGCCGTCACCGTCGCCATGCTGGGGGTTGATGCAGGACTCCCACTAGGGGTTCTTAATGTGGTTATCGGCGATTACGTAGCAGGCCGGGCACTGGCCCGCCACATGGATGTTGCAAAGATCTCCTTCACCGGGAGCACTGCGTCAGGTCGTGAAGTGATGCAGGCGGCGGCGCAGTCCAACCTCAAGTCGTGCACACTCGAGCTCGGAGGCAAGTCACCCCTCATCGTTTTTCCCGACGCAGATTTGGACGTGGCCGCAGAGGCATGTGCTTTCAGCAACTTCTACAACCAGGGGCAGACCTGCACGGCAACGACGCGCATCCTCGTTGATCGCGCTGTTGTCGATGAATTCCAGAAGCTGCTGGTCGCGCGCGCGGAAGCCATCCGTGTAGGAAATCCCCGCGAGGAGGACACGCAATTAGGCCCCCTTGTATCGGCTGAGCAGTTGTCCCGCGTCGAGTCCTACGTTAATCGGGGCGTGGAGATGGGCGCCACGGTGGTAACCGGCGGAGGCAGGGCGTCAAGCCGGGGTTTCTTCTATACCCCAACGGTCCTACGTTGCTCTGATCCGAAGAACCCGGTAGCGCAGGAAGAAATTTTCGGCCCTGTAGCGACGGTCATTCCCTTCGATTCAGAGGAAGCCGCCGTAACTCTTGCGAACGGCGTCAACTACGGGCTCGCGGCATCTGTCTGGACCCGCGACGTCATGCGCATGCATCGAATGGCTGCTGCAATCAAGGCGGGCGTGATTTGGGGAAACTGCGTATTCGCCGAGCACCCAAGCATGCCCGTAGGAGGATATGGTGAAAGCGGGTTTGGCCTCGAGTACGGCTTAGCGGCCGGAATGGAGTACACGCGGCAAAAGTCCGTTTGGCTGGACCTAACCGGCGACACGCTTCGGTGGACCGGCGTTGACTATTGATCTCACGAGTGTACGCGCGCTAGTCGACGCGCATTACCGAACGCACCTCGGTTGCTACTTCAAGCGCGTTGACGTTACGTCTAGTACCTACGACGTTGCGAGTACTATTCCTGGAGTTATCTGGAACCATGTTTGGTCGTCCAGCTGGGGTAGCCCACCGGATGATTCTGCGAGCGTCTATTTGGATGGGCTCAGCCATACGGTCGGCGACGAATGGAAAGTGACTGATCGCGAAGATTGGATGCTCTTGAATCCTAAGTCCGTCGCTCTGGGCCCGACGAAGACATCACGTCGTCTTAATGCTCTAGAAGTTACTGGGAAAGATTCGCAAGCCGCCACAATAGCGTACTCGACTCTCGGCCAGATATTCGGGACCGAGTATGGTCGGAGAAGCAAAGGCACGGACAAGGGAGGAAACGGATTAGTGAGGCGGCGATATTTCTTGTTCCTGGATGCAAGCAACGAACCTGTCGGGACAGCCTCGCTGCATGCATTGGGAAACACGCTGGCCGTTCACGACGTTGGAATAGTGGATGTCCATCGTGGGATGGGCTACGGGAGGGAGTTGATGGGATGGCTACTTGGACAGTGCCAGCGCGACATGCGCGTCTATCTGCAGTGTGAGAAGGGTTGGCACACCGAGTTTTACGAGTCGTGCGGTTTCGAACTTATCCACGAGCGGACCGGTTATGAACGCCTGGAAACCTGAGCCCAGCCTCATAGCCGGCCTTGTAGATAGACTTTCACTGGATTGCGAGCCATTGACGGCCGACCACGGGCCCAGAGCATGGCGGCGCGGATGGGACCTATCACTACGAATCGGTAACGCGGACCGCAACATTCCTAAGCTAGTTGCCAGCGATCATATAGTCTCACACTGTTCCCCGGCCGGCGACTATCTCAATGTACGTCTTGACCCGTCGGCGTGTGCCGTACAGTCACGAATCCACAGAAAGGGTCCTTGGGACGAGTGGCGCGGAGCAAGCGTTGCAGTAGAGCACACAAGTCTCACGCCAGCATATCCCATAAACTTGGCAACCTTTAGATCCAGCGTACTAGGCGATTCCGTAGCCCGCGCGTTCTCCTCTGTAGGGTCTGCTATATCTGTTAGGTACCTCTTGGAGGATGATTGCTGGCATGCCGGCGTGGTGGGAGAAACCCATCAGCAATGGATTCATCTCAAGCCCGACCACGCCGTAGGTCGAGCTTACGCGAGGTCGCAGTTCCGGCGACGCAACACTTCTGAGCGGGAGGCCCTTAAGGCTGCGGTTGCACTGTTTCCAGAGACGGTGGTACGACCGTTTGGAGTCGGTGAACGGTTTCCCGACCCTGTAACCAGCTGTCTGAACGGTCACCTAGAAACTCTGAATGCGGCTTCGATAGGCGCACCGGAGATCGACCGAGTCTCGGAGGTCGCGGGGCCTGCTGTTATGTCCAGCGTGCGGCAACTGGCCGAATCCTCTGCCGAGGTGCCCTCAGGAATACTCCAGCCCTACGACCATCCCAGTTATGTGGTGCGGAACACTGCATATTTCGCTCACTTGGCAGACCGCTTTGACCTCGTAGTTCCAGTTGTGGACAGGCGTCATCAAATTCAGGTCGACTCGGCTCGCTACTGGGCCGGTCGCTTGCAAAGCATCAAGAGAGGGCTCATTCGCCCGCTATATTTTGGTCCCGTTACGGTCGACGGGAGGTCTGACGGGATCGCGTCCAGACGTTTTCATTCGGTTGACGCCATGGTGAGCGAATCCCACCTCGGCCGAGGGGAAGGGGGATCGGCCGGTGCGCACGCGCTGCTTCGGCTCATCCTGCTGTCCGCGGCTACGCATAGGCCAATCAACGTGTCCAGCGACCTGTGGTCCTGGGCCCCGGTTCTTCTCGGGAAGAGTCTGTGCCGGGCGATCCAGACGTCGCAAGTTCGTGCATCAAAGCCGAGACCCTGGCCCGTGGGAAGTGTCATCGTGTTAGATCGAGCAACTTGGTTTGCACAGGACGTGGTGGCAACATTCGATCCTAAGGCTGGGGTCGATCTATTGCAGTCACTGGTGGGTATAGCTGCCCATGGGTCTTCGGGCATGGCGGAAGTCGATCAGTGGATGGAACGGTGCCTAGCCCAAGTAACGAAGGTGCTTGGAGTGCCGGAGATAGCATGGATCCGATAACCGTAGTCGGCTTGGCGTCGAGCGTCGCTGCTGTCTTGGTTGGGGTGTTGGCCTGGCTTAAGCCTAGAAGCCCGGACAAGGCGAAGTCACGTCGCGCTAGAGGGGTACAGTCGGAGGCGAATAGCATAGCTGAACGCTATCTCCGGGCCGTAGATGGTCAGGTCCGGTATCTGGACTTCCGTGGCGTTCTTCGGCTGGACAGGCTAGACATGCGATTCCCTTTGGAGGAAGTGTGTGTGGTGCCTCGTCTAGTGCGGCTGTCCTCTGTCTCGAGCGCGGAATCTGGGTCCGCGGGGCGAACAGTCAACTTCACCGATGTTGAGCGCATACTCACTGCGGTTATGGAGGGGCGACAGGATCGAGCTGAGGCGCGTGATTTAGTTGACCTGTTGACCGCAGGACGCTGCTCAGTGCTGCTTGGGGAACCAGGCAGCGGAAAGAGCACGCTTCTGAAGCTGCTTGCGCTCCGATTGACGCGATCCCAAGGCGCTCGGCTCCCAATCTTGGTGCCATTAACGGCACTGTCGTCTCGTATAGTAGAGGGTGGCGGTGAACACTCCGTCCTAGATGCGGTGTCTCGCTACCTCGCCGAGGTGCGCCACGTGGACCCCGGTTTCGACGTTGTGATGCGGGAGAGATACGAGGCAGGGGAATTGGTCTTCCTCTTCGACGGCCTGGATGAACTTGCGGACCCGTCTGCCCGAGCCGTCATGACAAACCGACTGCAGTCCTTCGCTCAATGGACGTTGACACGAGGCAATACACTGGTCGTAACCAGCCGGGTCGTTGGCTACTCAGACATGCCCCTGGGTGTGCCGGATGGCGAGCACCTCCTTGTGAAGGACTTCGACGCGGAGGGCATTCAGGAGTTCGTGGACAAGTGGACCTTCGTAGCCGAACGTGTGGCGAATGACACCCGGTCAGATGTCGAGTTGGCGCACGCCTCCGCGGCCGCCTCGATATCTCTCAAACAGGCTGTGTTCAGTAACCCAGGGGTTCGTAGGTTGGCGTCCAATCCCCTCCTGCTATCGATCTTGGTGTTCATTCACCGTCAGGGCGCTGAGCTGCCGCGTAGGCGAGCAGAGCTGTATGACCTCTTCATCACGACTATAGTGACATCTTGGTCGCGAGTACGGAACCTAGACGGTCAGGCGTTGCACACGTTTGACACCGCAGAGGTGATGAAGATACTCTCACCGGTTGCCTACTGGATCCACTCAGATGTTCCAGAGGGATATGTGCGGGTGGATGCCATGGAGGATGCTGTCGCTGCGGAGTACGAAACGCAGCGTGGATTGTCTCAGGATGAGGCTACTCAGAGGGCGAAGGCCCTTCTCAGTGGCCTTCTCCACAGTTCCGGCCTGCTCGCGGAACGGGGGGAGGGGCGCATTGGATTTGCTCACCTCACTTTTGAAGAGTTCATGACAGCCCGGCAGGTAGTGTTACTTGGGCAGGTAGATAAGGGAGTGATAGGAGACCTTCTTGCACCACGTCGTGGCGATCCTCGCTGGGTGGAGGTCCTGGCTTTGGTGATCGGGTTCCTAGCAAACGTATCGAAAGAGGAAGCATCCGCGGATCTGGTGGTACGTGCCTTGGCTCAGGCAGGTCCGGACTTTCCAGATTCGAAGGAGGCGCTGCTGGTCGCCGCTGAGGCGGCGACAGAGTGCGGGGAAGATGGGTTGCCAGTACCCACCTGGGACTGGTTGCGGGATGAAATGAGTAAGGCCCGTGATTGGCAGTCTGTGGCACTTCGTTGCAAGGCCGGCGCGTTGTTAAGCGAGTTTGGTGACCCGAAGTTCGACCCAGCGGTGATTGAGCCGGAAACCATCTACGTGCCGGGAGGTGATGCGGTGCGTGGATCCGAACCGGAAAGCATCAACAGGCGTATGGCCGAGATCCGACGCGTTCGCCTCAGTGCCGCGGATGAGTGGGTGCGGGGATATTGGGAGACGTGCTTGACGTCAGAACTGGACGTGGAGCGTGCGAGCGTCAAGCCATTTAGGATTGGAAGATACCCGGTATTACAGCAACAGTACGCCCATTTTGTTCGGGAAACCGGTCGTCGGCCGCCGAACGGATCTAGTCTAAGAGCGGTCCTCTTGTCATGGGATCCGCGGACGAGTGCGCCCCCGTCTGGGCGTCGAAATCAGCCGGTGGTCTTGGTTTCGTGGCAAGATGCAGTTGCATATTGTGAATGGCTAAGCGCCAAGACGTCGAAGTCGTTTCGATTACCAACAGAACTGGAGTGGGAGTACTGCGCTCGGGGCAGCTCGGGCAGCGGCTACCCATGGGGCGACATATGGGAGCCAGGCCGAGCGAATACTGCCGAGGAGGCGCCAGGTGACTTGGTCGCATGTGGTCTTTTTCCCAAGGGCGCAAGCTGGTGCGGGGCCGAGGAACTCGTGGGTCAGGTTTGGGAATGGACGGCCGATTCATGGGGGGACGATTGGTCACGGCCTTCCCGGCACCCTGGCGAGGTGGCGCCATGGAAGGTTGTGAAGGGTGGTAGTTGGGACGATGTACGTGTCTTCGCAAATAGTACCTCTCGAGGGGCCAACTTGGAGACCTTCGCCAGTGATTACATTGGGTTTCGAATTCTAGAGGAAATTTAGGCAATGTTATCCGTCGCAAGTACGGCGCGGCGATTCTGTACCTCTTAGCGCTGCGAGAGACGGAGTGTTGACCTGCCCCGTCCACCAGGTGAAGGAGCCTCCGATCCGAGCGCACTCGTTGACCTACAGCGATGGTTTCCCTTATGAACCACCCTACAGTTCATCGTGCGGGACAACTGGTGTGTCCCGAAGACTTTTTGTAGAACGAACACTGGTCTTGTCCTGGCCTTAGGCACATTGGCTACGCCTACAGTGTGCCTGTCTTCGGCGTCACAGCGACGTACCGGCCCTCAACGCGCGCGGTCACCGGCAGATCCTTTATGACCGTGCGCTCATCGGCGGGACCGACCTAGAAGGGCCGACGAGCATCCGGACATCGGCGTGACAGCGATGTACCGCCCCCCGGCTCGTCCCGATCACCGACATATCCCTGATGATGAGCGCGCGCTCATGGGCGTTATGTGGGTGATCGTTGTCAAGAGGCCTCGGTGGTGTCGAGGCCGGTGATGAGGTCGTCGTAGATCGCTGCGCGGCGGGTCTGTCCCTTGGCGCAGGCGTCGGCGCGCTGGGCGAGCAGGGC
>NZ_JBJFZS010000037.1:0-24008 GCF_045032595.1 Ornithinimicrobium jinqii | reverse complement strand
CGACAGCGTTACGGCGGTCATAGCGTCAGGGAAACGCCCGGTCACATTCCGAACCCGGAAGCTAAGCCTGACAGCGCCGATGGTACTGCACTGGTGACGGTGTGGGAGAGTAGGACACCGCCGGACTCAACTTAGGATGGGCCCTGATCGACACCACGGTGTCGATCAGGGCCCATTCGCATGTCTTGGCCCGATCGACGAGGAAGGATGCTCTGGTGAGCGAGGATCGACGCAGCGGCGAGGACAGGGGTTCGCGCGACCGACGGCCCGACCAGCGTCGGGATTCTCGGCCACGCCGGGACGACGACCGCACGCGTCCCTCCGACGCGACGCCGAACAAGGGTCGCGAGGGCGACCGGGGTCGTGACGACCGTGGTGAGCGTGGTGGCGACAGCCGTGGTGGTTACCGGGGTCGTGACGACCGGGGTGCCAGCGGTGGTGAGCGTGGTGGCGAGAGCCGTGGTGGTTACCGGGGTCGCGACGACCGCGGATCCAGCAGCGGCGGCTATCGCGGTCACGACGATCGGCCGCCGCGTCGGGACGATCGCCCGCCCAAGCCGAGAGAGCCGGAGGTGCCGGAGGAGATCGAGGCGGGGCAGCTGGACCGTGAGCTGCGGGCGGAGCTCAGGACGTTGAGCAAGGACAACGCCGACGGCACAGCGCGCCACCTCGTGGCGGCCGGGCTGCAGATGGAGGCCGACGATCTCGACGCGGCGCTCGAGCACGCCCTGGCCGCTTCGCGCCGGGCGGGCAGGGTGGCCGGCGTGCGTGAGACGCTCGGTGTCGTCTACTACCGCCGCGGTGAGTGGGCCAAGGCTCTGGGAGAGTTCCGCACCGCACGGCGGATCTCGGGTCTGAACCACCTGCTCCCGATGATGGCGGACACCGAGCGCGGGCTCGGTCGGCCCGAGCGTGCCCTGGAGATGGCGGCCAGCCCGGACGCGCGGCGACTCTCACCTGCCGAGCAGATCGAGATGGCGATCGTGGTCTCCGGCGCTCGGATCGACATGGACCAAACAGCGGCAGCGGTGCAGCACCTGCGAGACCTCGCGGCGTCCGGCACGGGTCAGGAGCCCTGGGCAGCGCGACTGCGCTACGCCTACGCCGCTGCCCTGGAGGCTGACGGGCGTCACGACGAGGCGCAGGCCTGGTACGAGCGCGCGGCAGAGGTCGACGTCGAGGGAGAGACGGACGTACGCGAGGTCCTCGGCGTCGAGGAGGACCCGGATGTCATCGACCTCACTCCCGACGAGGAGGAGGACACGCCGGTCCACGAGGTCGAGCAGGAGGACGAGGCCCGCGGAGCCGACCCCCAGGCGGACGGTGGACCGGGCCGATGACCGTGCGCGGGATCCTCTGCGACCTCGACGGGGTCGTCTACCGCGGCGAGCAGGCCTGCCCGGGGGCGGTGGAGGGACTGTCAGCCGCCAAGAAGGCCGGCGTCCAGCTGCTGTTCATGACCAACAACGCCTCGCGCACGCCGTCGGCCGTCGCCGATCACGTCTCCCGCCTGGGACTGCCCACCGAGCCGTCCGAGGTCCTGACCGCCTCCCAGGTCGCGGCTGCGGTGCTGGCGTCACGGCGCGACCGGGGTGAGCTTCACGTCGACGACGACAGAGCGGTCCTGGCCGTCGGCGGCGAGGGCCTGGGGGTCGCGCTGGACGAGGTCGGCCTGCCCTGGCGCTCGCCCTCGGAGACCCGGGAACGCGTCGAGGCCGGGGGGCCCTCGGGCGTCGTGACGGTCGTGCAGGGCTACGGACCTGAGGTGGGTGTGCCGGACCTGACCGAGGCCAGCTACGCGATCGCGGCCGGTGCTCCGTGGTTGGCCACCAACGACGACGCCACCCTGCCGACCACGCGGGGCCTCGCGCCGGGCAACGGGTCCCTGGTGGCCGCCGTGCGCCACGCCACCGGCAAGGAGCCCGAGGTCGTCGGCAAGCCGCACGCGCCGGCCTACCAGGTCGCGGTGGCCCGACTCGGACTGCCGGTCGCGGAGTGCCTGATGATCGGGGACCGGCTGGAGACCGACATCGCCGGCGCGGCGAACTTCGGCCTGCTCAGCGCCCTCGTCCTCACCGGTGTGTCGACCCGGGAGGAGGCCGCCGCCGCCCCCGCCGGACTCCGTCCGGACCACGTGGCGCCGACGATCCCCGACCTCGCGTTCCTCTGGGCGGCCGGGTGAGCGAGCACATTGGCCCACGTCCGCCGAGCGGTGACCGCGCCGTCGACGAGATCCTCGCCGACTTCGACACGGCCATGGGCCAGGGTCCTGCTGGGCAGGTCGCCGCGGCTGCCTCAGCGCACCGGGCGCTGCAGCAGCGGCTGACCGCACCCACGCCGCCGCCACCCGGACCGGGGGAGGCGCGGCCGGGTCCGAGGGCATGACCAGCGCTCGGCTGGACACCGTTCTCGTCGCCCGCGGCCTGGCCAGGTCTCGGACGCAGGCCCGGGCGCTGCTCCTTGACGGGCGGGTCACGGTCGACGGCAACGTGGTCACCAAGCCGTCCACACCCGTGCTCGAGACGCAGGCGCTGGCCGTGCAGGCGGCCGACGAGGAGAGCGGGTCCGCGTGGATCACCCAGGGATGGGTCGGTCGCGGGGCGCTGAAGCTGCGGTATGCCGTGGAGCAGTGGCTCCCCCTCGGGCTGGTCGTCGCCGGACGTCGCTGCCTCGACGTCGGGGCGTCCACCGGCGGGTTCACCCAGGTGCTGCTGGCTCACGGCGCGGCGCACGTCGTCGCCCTCGACGTCGGTCACGGGCAGCTGGACCCCCGCGTCGCCCACGACCCACGGGTCACCGACCTCCCCCGCACCAACATCCGCCGGACGACGGTCGCCACGATCGGAGGGGCAGTGGACCTGGTCGTCTGCGACGTCTCCTTCATCTCCCTCGAGCACGTGCTGCCGGTCCTGCGCGAGGTCTGCACCGAGGGCGCCGACGTGGTCGTCCTGGTCAAGCCCCAGTTCGAGCTGGGTCGGGACCGCCTGGGTCACGACGGCGTGGTCCGCTCGGCCGAGCAGCGGGAGTCCGTGCTCGCGACGGTGCTGGACACGGCGTCCGAGCACCGGTTCGCGGTCGGTGGGATCCTGCGCTCCCCACTCGTCGGCGCCACCGGCAACGTCGAGTACCTGCTCTGGCTGCACGCCACCGGCGCGGGCATGATGGACTGGGGTCTGGCACGGGACGAGCTCGCCGCACGACGGCGCGCGCTGAGGCACGAGGAGGAACGGTGACCCGCCGGATCATGCTGGTGACCCACCCCTCCCGGCCGGAGGTGCCCGACCTCGCGGACGCGTTCGCCGAGCGTCTTGCCGCCCACGGCATCGAGGTCGAGGCGGTCCCGGAGGCCGAGCCCACCCACGAGGTGGTCAAGGTCGACGGGGTCGTCGCGCACAAGAGCCCCGTGCCACCGCACGTCGACGCCACCGGTTGCGAGCTCGTCGTCGTCTTCGGCGGGGACGGCACGATCCTGCGCGGCGCCGAGATCGCCCGGCCGGCCGGCACCCCGCTCTTGGGAGTCAACATGGGGCGCGTCGGCTTCCTCGCCGAGGCGGAGAAGGAGGACGTCGACTCGATCGTCGAGCGCATCGTCGCCCGCGACTACCACGTCGAGGAGCGGATGACCCTGGAGGTCGAGGTCCTGCACGACGGCGAGGTGCTGGCCCAGAACTGGGCGCTCAACGAGGCCTCCGTGGAGAAGTCGGCCCGGGAGCGCATGCTGGAGGTGGCCGTCGAGGTCGACGGGCGACCGCTGTCGACGTGGGGCTGCGACGGGGTGGTGATGGCGACGCCGACGGGCTCCACCGCGTATGCCTTCTCCGGCGGGGGACCGGTCGTGTGGCCGGACGTGGAGGCGCTGCTGCTGGTCCCGATCTCCGCGCACGCCCTGTTCGCCCGGCCCCTCGTGCTCGGACCGGACACCCGGCTCGCGGTCGAGGTGGTGCCGCAGTCCTACGTCACCGGGGTGATGTGGTGCGACGGTCGGCGCACCGTCGAGCTGCCGCCCGGAGCCCGGGTCGAGGTCCGCCGGTCCGCCACCCCGGTCCTCCTGGCCAGGTTGTCGACCGAGCCGTTCACCGACCGGCTGGTCGCGAAGTTCGCGCTGCCGGTGACCGGCTGGCGCGGCCCGGCGGTGGCCCACCACCAGACGACGCCCGCCGTGCCGGACCCGCCGGACCCGCCTGCCACGTCCCAGGTCCCCACCCCGCTGGAGAGCGCAGGGTGACGCTGCGCAGGATGCGGATCCAGGGCCTGGGGGTCATCGACGACGCCGAGCTGGAGCTGGTGGAGGGCCTCAACGTGATCACCGGCGAGACCGGCGCGGGCAAGACGATGGTCATCAGCGGCCTCGGCCTGCTCCTCGGCGCCCGGGCCGACTCAGGGCTGGTGCGCACCGGACTGCGCCAGGCCGTCGTCGAGGGCGAGGTCGACGTCCCCGTCGAGCACCCGGCCGCGCAGCGCGTCGAGGAGGCCGGTGGCGACGCCTCCGACGGACTGCTGCTGGTGCGCACGGTGTCCGCGGAGGGGCGCTCGCGCGCCCACGTGGGCGGCCGGGTCGCCCCGGTGACGGTGCTCTCGGAGGTGGGCGAGCACCTGGTCGCCGTGCACGGCCAGGCGGACCAGTGGCGCCTCCGCGACGCGGAGCACCACCGGCTGCTGATCGACGGCGCCGGCGGGGACCGCCTGGCCGGGCGGTTCGCGGCCTACCGGCACGTCCACGAGGAGTGGGAGGGTGCCCGGACCCGCCTGGCCGAGCTCTCCCGCACCTCAGCCGAGCGCAACCTGCGGGTGGCGATGCTGCGCGCGGCGCTGGAGGAGATCGGTGCGCTCGACCCCCTGGAGGGGGAGGAGGACGCGCTGCGCGCCGAGTCCGAGCGGCTCGCGCACGCCGAGGAGCTGCGCACGGCGGCGCTCCTCGCGCGCGACGCGCTCGTGGGGTCGGACGACCCGGGTATGGAGCAGGCGAGCGTCACCGCGCTCCTCGCCTCCGCAGGGGTGGCCCTGGCGCCGGCGGCCACGCACGACGAGCAGCTCGGCGGGCTGCGGGAGCGGATGGACGAGATCTCCTACCTGTCCTCCGACCTGGCCACCGACCTCGCGGCCTACGCGTCGGCCATCGAGGTCGACGAGGAGCGGCTCGACGAGGTGCACCGGCGACGCGCGGACCTCGGGGTCCTGCTGCGCAAGTACGGGCCGACGACGGGAGAGATGCTGGGCTTCGCCCGGGTGTCGGCGCAGGAGCTGGCCCGGATCGACGTCTCGGACGACGACCTCGCCGCGCTCGCGGCCCGCGCCGAGGAGCTGCGGATCGCGGTCGGCCGGGCCGGCTGGGCCCTGAGCCGAGCGCGCGAGGAGACCGCCGAGCGGGTCGGCACGGCCGTCACCCAGGAGCTGACGCACCTCGCGATGGGCTCTGCCGAGGTCACCGTCCACGTCGCCCCACGCGTCGTGGACGGAGCCGATCAGGGTGGCGCTGAGGCGGACCGCGGCGCAGCGTCGTCCTCCGGCCTCGTCCCCTTGCCGGACGGGCGGCTGACCCGACCGCGTACGCACGGGCTGGACGACGTCGAGATCCGCCTCGCCGCCAACCCGGGGGCCCCGGCCCGGTCGGTCACGCGCGCCGCCTCCGGCGGTGAGCTGTCCCGGGTCATGCTCGCGCTGGAGCTGGTGTGCGGTGACGGTGCTGTGCCGACCTACGTCTTCGACGAGGTCGACGCCGGCGTGGGTGGCAGCGCCGCCCTCGACCTGGGAGCCCGGCTGGCCCGGCTGGCCCGGACCTCGCAGGTGATCGTCGTGACGCACCTCGGGCAGGTGGCGGCCTACGCCGACCGGCACCTGGTGGTGCGCAAGAGCACCGACGGGCAGGTCACCCGCAGCGGCGTGGTCGTCGTGGACGGGCCCGAGCGGGAGGCCGAGCTGGCCCGCATGCTCGGCGGGGTGGCCGACTCGCAGGCCGCGCTCACGCATGCCCGGGAGCTGCTGGCCCGACGTGCGACGATGGCCGGATGACCGCGCCACGCCGATCCCGCCGCACCAAGGACGGCGCGACCGGCACGGTCACCGGGCCGGTCCGGGTCGACAGCAGGACCAAGAACCTCACCAAGCGGCTCTCCCCGGGCGAGATCGCCGTCGTCGACCACGCCGACCTCGACCAGGTCAGCGCGCACGCCCTCGTGGCGTGCGCCCCCGCCGCGGTGGTCAACGCCGCCGCCACCACCACCGGGACCTACCCCAACATGGGGCCGCAGATCCTCCTCGAGGCGGGCATCCCCGTGCTGGACCGCTGCGGGCCCGAGGTGATGAGGCTCGCCGAGGGGAGCACGGCCACGGTCGAGGCAGACGCACTGCGCGTCGACGGGCAGGTCGTGGCCAGGGGCGTCCGGCTGACGCCCGCCCTGGTCGCCGCCCAGCTCGCCGACGCCAGGACCAACCTGTCCGACCAGATCGAGGCGTTCTCGCAGAACACCATGGACTACGTCCGTGCCGAGCGCGAGCTGCTCATCGACGGCGTCGGGATCCCACCCCTGCGGACCGAGTTCGCCGGCCGCTACGCCCTCGTCGTGGTGCGCGGCTACCACTACAAGGAGGACCTGCACACCCTGCGTCCCTTCATCCGCGAGGCCCGTCCCGTGCTCATCGGCGTCGACGGGGGCGCCGACGCGCTCCTCGAGCAGGGCCTGCAGCCGGACCTCATCGTCGGCGACATGGACTCCGTGTCCGACGCGGCCCTCACCAGCGGTGCCGAGCTCGTCGTGCACGCCTACCGCGATGGCCGGGCGCCGGGGCTGGAGCGCGTGCAGGCGCTCGGCATCCACGACGCGGTGGTGATGCCGGCGCCCGGCACGAGCGAGGACATCGCGATGCTCATCGCCGACGACAGCGGTGCCGAGCTCATCGTCGCCGTCGGCACCCACGCCACGCTCGTGGAGTTCCTGGACAAGGGCCGGCAGGGCATGGCGAGCACCTTCCTGACCCGGTTGCGGATCGGCAGCAAGCTGGTCGACGCCAAGGGGGTCAGCCTGCTCTACCGCAACCGTATCTCCACGCTCTCCCTGGTCTGGCTGGTGCTTGCCGGACTGCTCGCGCTCGGGGTCGCCCTGGCGGCGACACCGGGCGGCAGGGCCCTGTTCGGGGTGCTCGCCGTACGATGGGACGACGTCTGGGCCTGGATCGAGGGAGTGTTCGGTTGATCGACTTCCGCTACCACCTCGTCTCCCTCGTCGCCGTCTTCATCGCCCTCGCCGTGGGCATCGCGCTGGGGGCCGGCCCGCTGCGCGAGGGGATCTCGAGCACGCTGGAGAGCGAGGTCGCCGACCTCCGCTCCGAGCGTGCCGCCCTCCGGGCGCAGGTCGACTCCGCCGACGGTCTGGCCGAGGCCCGCGACTCCGTCCTGAGGGTCGTGCACGAGCGTGTCGTCGCCGGGACCCTGCAGGACGTGCGCGCCGGCGTCGTCGTGCTCCCCGGAGCGGACCGCAACACGGTCGACCGGCTCGAGGGGCAGCTCGAGGAGGCCGGCGCCACCGTCGTGCTCACCGCCGAGATCGACGCCGCCTGGGAGGACCAGGAGCCCGACCAGGCGCGGCTCGACTTGGTGGCGGCCCTGGCGCAGACGGTCGCCGACCCCGAGCCGCGTGGCGGTGGGCAGCCCGACGTCGCCACCGTGCTCGCCGCCGTGCTCGCCGGTGCCGACGAGCCGGGTCTGGTGGGGGCCTGGCTGGATGCTGGCCGCCAGCTGGAGGACGGTGGCCTCATCGACCTCACCTGGCGCGACGACCCCCTGAGCAACGTCTCGGACCGACGCGCCCCCGAGGCCCTGCTCGTCGTGAGCGGGGGGCTGTCGGACGAGGCAGCGGGGCAGGAGCCAGGCAGCCTGGAGCTGGAGCAGCGGCTCGGTCTGGTGGACGCGCTCGCCCGCCTCGAGATCCCCGTCGTGGTCGCGGGGGAGGGGACGGACGCCATGACCACCGGGGACGTGGAGCTCCTGGACCCGCTGGTGGGCGTGGTCCGTGACGACCGCCCCCTCGCCGACGAGGTGTCCACGGTCGACAACGTCGAGAGCGCGGCCGGACAGCTGGTGGTCACGATGGCCATGGCGTGGGAGGTGCTCGGGGAGGCGGGCCACTACGGGCTCGGACGCGGGGCGACCGGCCCCACGCCCGCGCTGCCGCCCGTCCCCGCCGCCGCACTGCCCGGCACCATCCCCGCCCCCAGAGGGGCCGACGGGGCCGCGAGCACCGATGCACCGACCGGCCCCGAGGTGGACGAGGACCCGGACGCCCAGACCGGGGCACCGTGACGTCGTCCCCCGGTCGGGCGAGCGGTCGGACGACTCTCGTGGTGGCGGGGTCGGCAGCCCTGGCGTCGGTCGCGGTCGCGCGTCTGCACCGTGCCGGGGTCCTGCCGGGCGGCAGCGCACGGTGGGAGCGCACCAACCATGCGCACCGGCCGGTCACCCTGACCGAGGGCGTCGCGCTCGTCGGGGGGACGTGCACGCCGCTGCTCGTGGTGGACCCGCCCGCGGCGCTCGCCGTTCTCGGTGCCGGCGTGGCCGGCGCGGTCGACGACCTCGGCGGGACGACGTCCACGAAGGGCCTGCGCGGCCACCTGCGTCCGCTGCGTCGGGGCGAGGTCACCACCGGTGCCCTCAAGGTGGTCGGGCTCGGCCTGTCCGGACTGCTGTCCTGCGGGTGGTCGGACGTGCGCACCGGACGGGGCCTGGGGAGCCACACGCTCACCGGGGCGGCCCTGGTCGCCGGGTCGGCGAACCTCGCCAACCTGTTCGACCTGCGGCCCGGCCGTGCCCTCAAGGTCGGCCTCGCTCTGGCGGTCCCGCTGGGTCTGCTCGGCAGACCCGGGGCAGCCGCGGTGAGCGGTGCCGGCGCGGCCCTGCTGCCCGCCGACCTGCGCGGGAGCTCGATGCTGGGGGACACCGGCGCCAACCCGCTCGGTGCGGTGGTCGGTCTCGCCGCGGCCCAGGCGCTGGGGCCCCGCGGCCGGGTGCTCGCGCTCGCGGCCGTCACCGCGCTGAACCTGGCCAGCGAGCGGGTGAGCTTCAGCCGGGTGATCGACTCCCACCCCGTCCTCAGCGCGCTGGACCGGTGGGGCAGGCCGCGGTGACGCCACCCGCGGCGAGCGGGCCGAGCTCGCGGCTGACCCCCCAGGGCATGCTCGCCACCGCCGGCCTCGTCGCCGCGGTGACGCTCGCCGCCCGAGCCGTCGGCCTCGTCCGGTGGGTGGTGTTCTCCCACGCCGTCGGTGCGACCTGCGTGGGACAGGTCTACGCGACCGCCAACCTGGTGCCGAACGTCCTCTTCGAGGTGGCGGCGGGCGGGGCGCTCGCCGCCGTCGCGGTCCCGCTCGTCGCCGGCCACCTGCAGCGCGGCGACGAACGCCTCGCGGACCGGACCGCCTCGGCGCTGATGACCTGGACGCTCACGGTGCTGCTCCCGCTCGCGGTCGTCGTGGCCCTCGCCGCCGGACCGGTGATGGCCTGGCTGCTCGGCGAGAGCGGCCGGTGCTCCCCGGGCGACGCGCAGGCCGCGGGCCGGCTGATGCTGGTGCTGTTCGCCCCGCAGGTCGTCCTCTACGGCGTCGGGATCGTGCTCAGCGGGATCCTCCAGGCCCACCGGCGCTTCCTCGCGGCGGCGCTGGCCCCGCTGGTCTCCAGCGTGGTGGTCATCAGCGTCTACCTGGCCTTCGGCGCGCTCTACGACCCCGCCTCCCCGCCGGGCTCGGTCCCCGCCGCAGGGATCTGGTTGCTCGCCGGGGGGACGACCGCCGGGGTGGTGGCGCTGAGCCTGCCGCTCCTGCTGCCCACTGCCCGGCTGGGTGTCCGTTGGCGGCCCACCTGGCGCTTCCCCGAGGGGACGGGTCGCCGCGCCGGTGCCCTCGCGCTCGCCGGCATCCTCGTCGTCGCCGCGCAGCAGCTGGCCGCCGTGGTCGTGCTGCTCCTGACCAACGCCAGCGACGGCGTGGCGGGGATCACCGTGTGGACCTACGCCCAGACCACCTTCCTGCTCCCGTATGCCGTGCTGGTGGTGCCGCTGGCCACCGTCGCCTTCCCCCGTCTAGCGGGCGGCGGGGCCCAGGCGGTCAGGGTCCTGCGACGGGCGCTGCTGGGGGCGGTCGTGGCCTCGCTGGCCGCCGCTGCCGCTCTCGTGGCCGTCCGGCGCGAGGTGGGGCAGGTGTTCCTCCTGCTCGACGCGGGTGCCGACGGCGCGGGACGGGCGACGCTGGAGGCCCTTCCGGCCACGGTGGCCGCGCTCGCGCCCGGGCTGCTGGGCTACGCGCTGCTGGCCGTGGGCACGCGGGCGCTCTACGCCGTCGGCTCGCCGAGGCGGGCCGCCGCCGCCGGTGTCGCCGGCTGGTCGGTCGCGGCGCTCCTGCCCCTCGTCGTGGTCGCCGTCGGCAGCCCGGTCGAGGAGACGCTGCTCGCGCTGGCCGTCGGGTCCTCGCTCGGGATGACGGTCGCCGGCGCCCTCGTGGTCCTCGAGGTCGGCCGGGTGTGGGGTCCGGCGGCCTTCCACGGGGTGGTGCGCAGTGGCGCCGCCGCCCTAATCGGGGCGCTCGCCGGGCTTCTCGTGAGCGAGCTCGCCCTGCCCGCGGCGGCCGACGGCTGGCTGCCGACCCTCGGCCGGGCGCTCGGTGGGGGAGCCCTCGTGGCGCTCGCCGCAGCGCTGTCCGTGCGCGTCCTCGCGCCGGCCGCCTGGCGCGGCCTCAGCGGCAGGGACGGGTCGTGAACGTCCTGCTGGTGACCGCGCTCGTGGCCGGCGGGGTGGGCCGGCACGTGCAGCTGCTGACCGAGGGACTGGTCGGACGCGGTCACCGGGTGGTCGTGGCGGCCCCTGCGGAGGTGTCGCGACGGTTCGGTCTCGAGGCGCTCGGCGCCACCTGCGTCGACCTGCCCGTGTCCGCCCGCCCCGGGATGGCGCGGGACCGGGCAGCCGTGGCCACGCTGAGGGCGGTCTCACGTGGCGCCGACGTGGTGCACGCCCACGGCCTGCGTGCCGGCGCCCTGACCTCCCTGGCACTGCCCCCGGGGGGGACATCGGGTCCCCGGTTCGTCGTCACGACCCACAACGCCCCGCCGGCGGGCCTGGTGGGCCGCGCCGTGTACGCGGTCACCGAGCGACTCGCCTGCCGACGGGCCGACCTGGTCCTGGCGGTCTCCCCGGACCTTCTCGTCCGCGCCCGTCGTGCCGGTGCGCGGGCCGCGGGGCTCGCCGTGGTCCCCGCCGCGCCCGGCCCGCCGCTGTCCGGCGAGCGGCGGACGGTCCTCCGGGACCGGGTCCGGCGCGAGCTCGGTCTCGGGACCGAGGACCGCCCGCTGCTGGTCGTCAACGCCGGGCGGCTGGCCCCGCAGAAGGACCAGGCGGCCCTCGTGGACGCCTTCGACCAGCTCGTGACGACGGGGGAGATCGACCCCGCCCCGGTCCTCGTCCTCGCCGGCGAGGGCCCCGAGCGGACGACGCTGGAGGCGCGGGCGAGCACCTCGTCCCGGCTCACGGACGTGCGGCTGCTGGGGCACCGCGACGACGTGCTCGACCTGCTCGCCTCGGCCGACCTCGTGGTGTCCTCGGCCGTGTGGGAGGGGCAGCCGGTCTGGCTCCAGGAGGCGTTGCAGGTGGGGGCACCTGTCGTGGCGACAGACGTGGGCGGCACCGCCCTGGTGCTGGGGGGAGCGGGCGTCCTGGTCGAGCCGGGGCCCGGACTCGTCGAGCGGCTCGCCGCGGCCCTCCGAGAGGTCCTGCGGGACGACACGGTCCGGGCGCGGCTGAGGGTCCGGGCGCTGCAGCGGGCGGCCGAGCTGCCCACGGCGACGGACGCGCTCGAGGCGGTGCTGACGGCATACCTGGTGGGACCGCCTCAGGACGACGCGCCGCAGGGCCGGTGCCCGAGGACCGCCCGACGTCACGTAGGCTGGTAGCCCGTGGTGGAGACGACGAAACACATCTTTGTGACCGGGGGCGTCGCTTCCTCGCTCGGCAAGGGGCTGACGGCCTCCAGCCTGGGGTTCCTGCTCCGCTCGCGTGGCCTGAAGGTCACCATGCAGAAGCTCGACCCCTACATCAACGTCGACCCAGGGACGATGAACCCGTTCCAGCACGGCGAGGTGTTCGTCACCGAGGACGGTGCCGAGTGCGACCTCGACATCGGGCACTACGAGCGCTTCCTCAACGTCAACCTCTCCGGGCGCTCCAACGTCACGACCGGGCAGGTCTACAACGACGTGATCGCCCGGGAGCGGCGCGGGGAGTACCTCGGCGACACCGTCCAGGTCATCCCGCACGTGACCAACGAGATCAAGGCGAGGATGCGGGCGGCGGCCAACGCCGACGACACCTCCCGGCCCGACATCATCATCACCGAGATCGGCGGGACCGTCGGCGACATCGAGTCGCTGCCCTTCCTCGAGGCGGCCCGCCAGGTGCGCCGCGACATCGGGCGCGCCAACTGCTTCTTCCTCCACGTCTCGCTCGTGCCCTACCTCGCGCCGAGCGGCGAGCTGAAGACCAAGCCCACCCAGCACTCCGTGGCCGCGCTGCGCCAGGTCGGCATCACGCCCGACGCGCTCGTGCTGCGTGCCGACCGCGAGATCCCCGAGGGCATCAAGCGCAAGATCTCGATGATGTGCGACGTCGACGCGGACGCCGTGGCCGCGTGCATCGACGCCCCGAGCATCTACGACATCCCCAAGGTGCTGCACACCGAGATGCTCGACGCCTACGTCGTGCGCACCCTCGGGCTGCCGTTCCGCGACGTGAACTGGTCGGCCTGGGACGGGCTGCTGGAGCGGGTCCACGAGCCGGAGCACGAGGTGGAGATCGCGCTCGTCGGCAAGTACGTGGACCTGCCCGACGCCTACCTCTCGGTCACCGAGGCGATGCGCGCCGGCGGCTTTCGCCACGACGCCAGGGTCCGGATCCGCTGGGTCGCCTCCGACCTGTGCCAGACCGAGGCCGGGGCCGGCAAGGCTCTCGGCGACGTCGACGCGATCCTGGTCCCCGGGGGCTTCGGCGTGCGCGGCATCGAGGGCAAGATCGGGGCGCTGCGCTGGGCCCGCGAGCACGGTGTGCCGACCCTGGGCATCTGCCTGGGCCTGCAGGCCATGGTCATCGAGCACGCCCGCCACGTGGCCGGCATCGAGGGCGCCAGCTCGACCGAGTTCGACCCTCAGACGCCCGCCCCGGTCATCGCGACGATGGCCGAGCAGGAGCAGTTCGTCGAAGGCGCCGGCGACCTCGGGGGCACCATGCGCCTGGGTGCCTACCCCGCCTCCCTGACGCCCGGGTCGGTCGTCGCGGGGGTCTACGGCCGGACCGAGGTGTCCGAGCGGCACCGGCACCGCTACGAGGTCAACAACGCCTACCGCGACCAGCTGACCGACGCCGGGCTGGTCATCTCCGGCACGTCCCCCGACGGTGCGCTCGTCGAGTTCGTCGAGCTGCCGCGGGAGGTCCACCCCTACTACGTCGCGACCCAGGCGCACCCGGAGTTCAAGTCGCGCCCCGACCACGCGCACCCGCTCTTCGACGGGCTGGTCGAGGCCGCGCTGGAGATGCAGCGCAGCCAGCGGCTCGTCGAGGTCGAGGTCCGCCACCACCAGCACGACCTGCCCCGCTGAGCCGGCGCCCGCCGTCATGAGCCTCTCCGCCCCCACCCTGAGCCTGCAGGACCTCGTCGACGCACCCGGAGCCCGGCGAGTCAGCGGCAGCGAGACAGCCTTCCACGGCGCGGTCTGGGACGTGCGCCGGGACACCGTCCACCTGGAGGACGGCCCCGTCGCGCGGGAGTACATGGCCCACCCCGGGGCGATCGCCGTGCTCGCCGTGCGCGAGGACCGTGGAGAGCCGGAGGTGCTGATGATCCGGCAGTACCGCCACCCGGTCGCGGCGGAGGACTGGGAGATCCCGGCCGGGCTGCTCGACGTGGAGGGGGAGCCGCCGCTGGAGGCGGCGCAGCGCGAGCTCGCCGAGGAGGCCGACCTGGTGGCGGACCGCTGGGAGCTGCTCTTCCCGATCACCACCTCGCCGGGCGGCTCGGCCGAGGTCATCACGATCTTCGTGGCAACCGGGCTGTCCGAGGTCGACGCGGGGGACCGGCACGAGCGGGAGCACGAGGAGATCGGTATGCCGGTGGGCTGGGTCCCGCTGTCGACCGCGGTGGCCGCGGTGCTGGGTGCGCAGGTGCGCAACGCGCCGATGATGCTGGCCGTGCTCGCGCTCGACGCCCGCCTGCGCGGCTGAGGTCCACCCGGGACGTCCGCTCACAGGGGCGTGACGGTCGCTCCCACGAGGACGAGCAGAATCCCCGTCGACAGACTGGCGAGCATGCCGGCCAGCAGCAGGACGACGACGCCGTACACCCCGTCCGAACGCAGACCGGGAGCCGGCACCCGGTGCTCACGAAGGCCGGCCACCTCCCAGAGGGCGTAGCCCACGACACCGATCCCACCGGGCAGACCGAGCAGCCAGAACCAGAACCACCGGGTCCCGTGCCGCGGCGCGGGACCGAGGAGCAGGTGTGCGAGGACCCCGGCGAGGAGCGCGGGACCGAGGACGAGGGCCACGGACCCGGTCCTGCCCAGCTCGAGCGCGTGGGGGCCGCGCGGGACGTCGCTGGTCAGCAGCCGGGTGCGGATCCACTCCGTCTCCTCCGCGGTGGCGTCAGCCCAGGTGCGCTGCGGGGGGCCGTACAGGCCCCACGACGGCACCGCGACGCGGGGCCGGTCGTCGCGCACCGTGTAGACCACCTCCATCCCGGAGGGGAAGACCGGCTCGTCGGCGACCGGCTGGGTGCCGGCCGCTCCCTGGGACCACGGAAGAGGAGCAGGCTCCGGACGGATGACGGCCCACCACCGGACGTCACCCAGGCGGGGCTCGTCCTGCACCACGACATAGCCGGTCACCGTGCCGGTGTCCAGCTCGTGCTGGAGCGTGGCGAGGGGGACCGTCTGGTAGCCCCCGAGCCACGACGCGAGGGCGTGGGCGGCCCACCCCACGAGGAGCAGGGCGCTGAGCAGCAGCGACCACCTCCGACGGGGTGCCGGGCCCCGCCCGGTCCCCGGCTCCGCATGACGCTGCGCGGTGGTGCTCATGAGGTCACTATGGCGCATCTGGGCGGGCGGGCGCCTGCGTCCCGGCGCGTACACTGGCAGCCGTGCGCGGGGGTGGAGTGACGACCCGCCCGGGGCCCTGACCGGCTCCCGACCCGCGCACCGCGCGTCCGGCGGACCGACGAGAGGCCGAGGATCCCTCGGCGAAGGTGTGGTGGCACCGCGACCTGGCCCCCGCCCACACCTGTGCGGGCTGCCTCCCGGACGGCACCCCGCCCTCCGGGACACGACCCGAGAGGAGACATCATGCTTCGCACCCACGAGGCCGGCACGCTGCGCGCCGAGCACGTCGGCACCACGGTCACCCTCACCGGGTGGGTGGCCCGTCGCCGCGACCACGGAGGCGTGGCCTTCGTCGACCTGCGGGACGCCAGCGGCGTCGTGCAGGTCGTGGCCCGTGACGAGGTCCTCACCGGAACCGCTCACGACCTGCGCAGCGAGTACTGCGTCAAGGTGACCGGCGAGGTGACCGCCCGCGCCGACAAGGACGTCAACCCCGACCTGCCCACCGGCGCCGTCGACGTGGTCGCCGGCGACATCGAGGTGCTCAGCGCGTCCGCCCCCCTGCCCTTCCAGATCGACGAGCGCGTCACCGTCGGCGAGGAGGCGCGCCTGCGCCACCGCTACCTGGACCTGCGCCGCCCCGGCGCCAACGCGGCCGGGCAGAACCTACGGCTGCGCTCAAAGGTCAACGCCGCGGCGCGTGCCGTGCTGGCGGAGCGCGACTTCGTCGAGATCGAGACGCCGACGCTGACGCGGTCCACCCCCGAGGGTGCGCGCGACTTCCTCGTCCCGGCTCGCCTGCAGCCGGGCAGCTGGTACGCGCTGCCGCAGAGCCCCCAGCTGTTCAAGCAGCTGCTCATGGTCTCGGGCATGGAGCGCTACTACCAGATCGCGCGCTGCTACCGCGACGAGGACTTCCGCGCCGACCGACAGCCGGAGTTCACCCAGCTCGACATCGAGATGAGCTTCGTCGAGCAGGACGACGTCATCGAGCTGGGCGAGGCGGTGGCGCGGGCCGTCTGGGCGGTGAAGGGCGTCGCGCTCGACACCCCGTTCCCCCGGATGAGCTACGCCGAGGCCATGCGCCGCTTCGGCACCGACAAGCCCGACCTGCGCTTCGACCTCGAGATCGGCGAGTGCACCGAGTTCTTCGCCGGCACCCCGTTCCGGGTGTTCCAGGCCGACTACGTCGGCGCGGTCGTCATGCCCGGCGGCGGGTCGCAGCCCCGTCGGCAGTTCGACGCCTGGCAGGAGTGGGCCAAGCAGCGCGGCGCGAGGGGCCTGGCCTACGTCACCGTGGGCGAGGACGGCGAGCTGGGCGGACCGGTCGCCAAGAACATCTCCGAGTCCGAACGGGCGGGGCTGGCCGTGCACGTCGGCGCGCATCCGGGCGACGCGGTCTTCTTCGCCGCCGGGGCGACCAAGCCGTCCCGCGCGCTCCTCGGAGCTGCTCGCCTGGAGATCGGGCGGCGGTGCGCGCTCATCGACGAGGACGCGTGGAGCTTCCTGTGGGTCGTGGACGCGCCGCTCTTCGAGCCTGCGTCCGAGGCGGTCGAGGCGGGAGACGTGGCCGTCGGAGCCGGGGCGTGGACCGCGGTCCACCACGCCTTCACGTCTCCGCAGGACCAGCACCTCGACACGATGGAGGACGACCCGGGCGCCGTGCTCGCCTACGCCTACGACCTCGTGTGCAACGGCAACGAGATCGGTGGCGGGTCCATCCGTATCCACCGGCGCGACGTCCAGGAGCGTGTCTTCGCGATCATGGGTCTGGACGAGGAGCAGGCGCAGGAGAAGTTCGGCTTCCTGCTCGAGGCGTTCAAGTACGGCGCCCCGCCGCACGGGGGGATCGCCTTGGGGTGGGACCGGATCGTGGCCCTGCTGGCGGGTACCGACTCGATCCGCGACGTCATCGCCTTCCCCAAGTCCGGGGGCGGTTTCGACCCGCTCACGTCGGCCCCGGCGCCCATCACCCAAGAGCAGCGCAAGGAGGCGGGCGTGGATGCCCGCCCCGAGCCCACCGCGCCCGCGCCCCAGGGCGCGGACGAGGTCAACCCGACGCAGAGCTGACCCGGACGGAGCACGACCATGACGACCACCTCGCCCCGACGCGACGTGGTCGTCGTGGGTTCGGGCCCCAACGGACTCGCGGCCGCCGTCACGCTCGCGCGGGCGGGCCTGTCGGTGACGGTCCTGGAGGGGCAGCCGACGCCCGGCGGCGGCGTGCGGACCCTTCCGCTGCTGTCCTCACGCGCGACCGAGGCCGAGGGACTCCTCCGGGACGTCTGCGCGGCGGTGCCCGCGGCGGCCCCCTCCTCACCGTTCTTCGCCGAGTTCGACCTGCCGGCACGGGGCGTCGAGCTCGTGGTGCCCGAGGTCTCCTACGCGCAACCCCTGGACGACGGACGTGCCGGCATCGCACACCGCGACCTGGCCACCACGGCCCACGGGCTGGGTGAGGACGAGGCCGCCTGGCGGCGCCTCATGGGGCCGCTGGCCGAGCGCTTCGCCGAGGTGGCCGCCCTGGCCCTGTCCGACAAGCGGTCCGTGCCACGACCCGACGGCGGCACCGTCGGCGCAGCGCTCGCCTTCGCTCAGGCCGTGGCCGTGCTCAGTACGTCGGTGGGGGACCGCTGGTGGCGCACGCAGGAGGCGGCCGCCCTCATCGGTGGCGTGTCGGCCCACACGATCACGACGTTGCCCTCCGCGGCAGCCGCCGGCACCGCGGCATACCTGGGAGCGCTGGCGCACAGCCCCACCGGCTGGCCGATGGTGCGCGGCGGCATCGGCGAGATCACCCGCGTCCTGGTGGAGGACCTGGTTGCGCACGGTGGGGAGCTGGTCCTCGACCACCCGGTCCGCAGCTGCGCGGACCTACCCCCCGCACGGGCCTACCTCCTCGACACCCACGTCGCCGTGGCCGCGCGACTGCTCGCCGACCCCTGGCGCTCCCGGCTCGAGCGGCTGCCGCTCGGTGCCGGGGTGTGCAAGCTCGACTACGTGCTGTCCGGGCCCGTGCCCTGGCGGCACCCCGACGTGGGCAGGGCCGGGACCGTGCACGTCGGTGGGTCGGTGGCCGACATGCGCTCCGCCGAGGCCGACGTGGCGGCGGGGCGTCACGCCGACCGTCCGGTCATGCTCGTCAGCGACCCCGTGACGCACGACCCCGGGCGACTGGGCGCGACGGGTCTGCGCCCCTTGTGGGCCTACGCGCACGTGCCGCGCGGCTCGGACCGCGACGTGCGCGCCCAGGCCGACGCGCAGCTGGAGCGGTTCGCCCCCGGGTTCCGTGACGTCGTCGTGGACTGCGTGGTGACACCCGCGTCGCGGATGGCCGAGCACAACGCCGCCTACCCCGGCGGGGACATCTCGGGCGGGGCCATCTCCCTGTGGCGGATGGCGGCGCGCCCCACCCCCAGGCCCGACCCGTACGCCGTTGCGCCGGGCGTCTGGCTCTGCTCCGCCTCGACACCACCGGGGCCGGGCGTGCACGGCATGGGCGGGCACCACGCGGCCCGCCGGGTGCTGCGCCACCTCGGTGTCCGCGGTCTGCCGTCGCTCGCTCCCGACGGCCCCCGGCACTCCTAGCCGGGGAAGCCGAAGCAGGGGTTGAACTCTTCGTCCGAGGGCTTGCCCTTCGGGATCTCGATGCAGTGGCTCTTGGTGCGCTCCAGGACACCGTCGCCGCTGAAGCCCGGCAACGTCTGCCCGTCCAACGCCACCGTCGCGACGCCGGTGGCGTCCCGACGCCAGTCGTTGTTGGCGGAGTTGACGTTGCCACCGTCGAGCCGCACGTTCGCGTGCCCCGTGGTGTGCTCCAGGGGACCGACGCCGCTCCACGCGGCGTCGACGTGGACGCTGACAGGGTTGCCGTCCTGGTCGGTGCCCTCCAGCGTGCCCACGAACCGCGCCCACGTGAGCTGCTGATCCATGCTGACGCCGATCATGGCCTGAGCCTGCACCTCCAGGACGATGTCGCCGCCCGGTTCGGCTGCGGCCGTGCCGGGCCCGTCGGGCAGCTCGGCACATGTGTCGATGACCTGAACCAGTACTCCCGAGGGGCCCTGCTGCTTGTTGGACGGGCCGTGGAGGCCCGCATAGTGACCCTGTGCTGCGCTCACCCAGAGGTGCGTCTCCTGACACTCGTCGACCTGCACGGCTTCAAGATAGGCAAGCTCGTGGGAGACGGTGTGGTACATCCTGGGCGGCGCCGCCTGCGCGGCAGACGCCAGCGCGGGCAGGAGTGCCAGCGCGGCCAGGGTGGCGGTGGTCCGTGTGGTGCGGTTCATGCCAGGCCCCTTCGGCTCGCCCTGACCGCGCCGGGCCGGGTGGTCCTCACGGCAGGGACCTTGGTATGTCGTCGCGGAGCGGGAAAAGGTGCAGGTCGCCACGGCGCGCGGCCCCGGACGACGGAGGAGCCGGGTGCGGTCTCCCGCACCCGGCTCCTGCCGGGACACTGCTCTCAGCAGGGTGACTCTTGTCAGCCGACGCGCTCGAGCTCGGGCTGCTCGACGGGGGCGGCCGGGGTCTCCTCGCGGCGGTTGCTGGCGGCCCAGAACAGGCCAGCACCGGTGAGCAGGTTGATCGCGCCGAGGCCGGCGAGGAGGGCGACGAGGCCCAGGGCCAGCTTCAGGGCGGAGGCGGTGACGGTGCCCACACCCAGCTCGCCGACGAGGCCGTGGACCGTGCCGGTCCAGATCATCGGACGGGCGGCGGCGTCGACCGGGTTGGTCCGGTCGAAGTCGTTCCAGTAGCGACCGTCGCCGGCCACCTCGACGGTCATGCCCTCGGTCGGGAAGTCGGCGGGGACGGCGATGGTCTGACCGTTGACGGTGAGCTCCTTGAGGGCGTTGCCCTCGGCGTCGACGACCTGGTCCTCGGTGAGGGTGACCTCGTAGGTCCCGTCGATGACGTGGTGGGTGACGACGGCCATCTGGTACATGTACTCGCTCGCGGTGTTGACCAGCGGGTCGTCCGGGTCCATCTCACGGTCGGAGACCGGGTAGCCCCACTCGTCCGTCAGCATCGCCATGATGCCCTCGGCGGCCGCGGTGTCGCCACGGTCGACAAGCTGGCCGTCCTCGTTGTAGTCCAGCTCGACGCCCTGCACCTCGCTGAAGCTCTGGAGCGAGTGAGCGCCGTCGGAGTACATCTTGAAGGCGACGCCCGACCCGATGAAGAAGACCAGACCGAAGACCATGAGCATGATCCCGACGAGGCGTAGACGCTGTGCCATTGTGAACCTCCCCCGGGCACGTTCTCGCCCGGATCGAATGATGGTCGGCCTGTGGGCCGACCCAGAGGTCGTGGTGACCTCCACGACTCATACTGCCGTAGTACGACAAGGTGTAGTAGGGACCTAGGTCCCGAGTCGCCCCGCCAGAGGTCACCTGCGCCCTCAGGGGGCGCCGACCAGGGTGCGGCTGTGCCACGACCGGGCAGTCCGGTACCCCAGACGGCGGTACACGCTCCGGGCGGGGTCGTTGTCGGAGAACATGCCCAGCGTGCAGACACCGTGCTCCGAGAGTGCCCACCGCGTGAGCGCGGCGGAGACGACCGTGCCCAGCCCCTGGCCCCGCTTCCCGACCGCCGTGACGACCCCCGCCAGGTGCGGTGCGCCCGACGCCTCCAGCTCGGCGCCCCCGACCGCGACCAGACCTCCCCGCCGGTCCCGAAGCCCGACCCAGCGCACCACGCGAGCGGTGCCGACCTCGGTCCACACCCGGGGGTTGTGGGCCGACGAGAAGGCATGGATCTCCTCGGCGTCACGGCGGTCGTCCAGGAGCACGAGCAGGTGCTCGCGCGGGTCGAGCGGTGGCTCGCGCGTCGTCCACATCCACTCCCAGTCGCCGCCGCCCCCGAGGTCCAGGAGCCGGTGCGCCACGGCCGCGTGCTCCTGCGGCACCGACACCGACCGGCTGGACAGCCGCTCGAGGTGCCCGTCGTCGCGCAGGACGGTCAGGGCGGAGCGCACCCGCTCGCCCTCTTCCGACCCCGGTCCCAGAGGAGCGACCCAGACGCCCCGGCGCTCGCCGCCCCGCTCCACGAGCGCCACCCCCTCGTGCTCCCACACCTCGTGCGGCAGAAGCAGATCGAGCGCCCACCGCAACCAGGGGTCCCGGCCCGAGCGCGCGACCAGCGCGGCGTGGTCGTGCAGCCGGTGCAACGGCATACCTCCTGGGTTCCCCGGGTAACCTCCCAGGTGTGTCGGCACGCGGATCAGACCTGTTCAGCCTAGCTTCGGGCGGGGACACGCCGGGGGAGGGCGACCTGCGCCCGCCGCTGGCCGTGCGGATGCGGCCGCGCTCGCTCGAGGAGGTGGCCGGTCAGCAGGACGTGCTCCGGCCGGGGTCGCCGATGCGCCGCCTCATCGAGGGGCAGGCGGGTGTGGCCGGGCCGCTGTCCGCCGTCCTCTGGGGACCCCCGGGCACCGGCAAGACCACGCTGGCGCACCTCGTGGCGACGGCTGCTGAGCGCACCTTCGTCGAGCTGTCCGCGGTGACCGCCGGGGTCAAGGACGTCCGGGCGGTGATGGAGTCGGCGGTGCGCGAGCGCTCGCTGCACGGGCGCCAGACGGTGCTCTTCCTGGACGAGATCCACCGCTTCACCAAGGCGCAGCAGGACGCGCTCCTGCCCGGGGTGGAGAACCGGCTCGTCATCCTGGTGGCCGCCACCACGGAGAACCCGTCCTTCTCCGTCATTGCCCCCCTGCTGTCCCGCTCGGTGCTGGTGCGGCTCGGACCGCTGGAGGACGAGGAGATCCGCGGGGTGGTGGCCCGCGCGCTCACCGACGAGCGGGGTCTGGCGAAGGAGTTCGTCCTGGACGCCGACGCGCTCGAGCACGTGGTGCGCATGGCAGGGGGAGACGCCCGTCGCGCGCTGACGACCCTGGAGGCGGCCGCAGGCGTCGCGGTCGACGAGCGGGCGGCCGGGCGCGAGGACGAGCCTGCCAGGATCGCGCTCGCCACGGTCGAGCAGGCGATGGCAATCGCGGCGGTGCGCTACGACCGCGCGGGGGACCAGCACTACGACGTCGCCAGCGCCTTCATCAAGTCGATGCGCGGGTCGGACGTCGACGCGGCGCTGCACTACCTCGCCCGTCAGCTCGAGGCGGGGGAGGACCCGCGCTTCATCGCCCGACGCATCGTCATCTCCGCCTCCGAGGACGTCGGGCTGGGCGACCCCACCGCGCTCCAGACCGCGGTGGCGGCCCTGCACGCCGTGGCGCAGATCGGGATGCCCGAGGCACGGATCATCCTGGCGCAGGCCGTGGTGCACAACGCGCTCGCGCCCAAGTCCAACGCTGTCTACGCCGCGATCAACGCCGCCGTCGCCGACGTCCGGGCGGGCAAGGGCGGAGCGGTGCCACCCCACCTGAGGGGCAGCGGGTATGCCGGTGCCGCGCGCCTCGGGCACGGGGAGGGCTACCGCTACAGCCACGACGAGCCGGCCGGCGTCGGGCCGCAGCAGTTCCTGCCCGACGACCTGCTCGCCGAGGACGTGGACTACTACCGGCCGACCGGGCGGGGCTGGGAGGAGCGCCTCGGTGGCCGGTGGGCCGAGCTGCGCCGGATCGTCCGGGGCCGGTGACGCCCGTCCGGACGATCGTGATCGTCGGCCTCGGAAGGACACCCACAAAAGAAATGTGGTCGTAACCCTTGTCGTAAGTGGAGTTCGGTTCTACTGTCCGTAGTAGGTCGGTGGCGTGCAGGGACGCCGCAAGACGTGGCGGAGGGCCGCCTCAATCACCAGCCGACCGCATCCTCCATCAGGAGCACTCCATGAAGATTCGCTCCGGCGTGGTGGCGCTCGCCACCTTCGCCGTCCTGTCTGCAGGGGCAGGCTCGATCACCGCTGTAGCCGGTCCACCCGGCGGCAGCAGCGTCACGAGCGGGAAGACCGCTCCAAGCAACGGCGACGACGCCGACCAGATCACCGCGAACTACGACCAGAAGGCCCAGAGGGTCCAGGAGAAGGCCGAGGAGCGGATCACCCAGGAGGACCGGGACGCGGCGGCGGCTCGGGCCCTGCAGGACGGCGCTCTCAACCCGCTGATGGTGGTTGACGCCGAGATGACCGCCATGGCTGCGGTCCCGGGAGAGGCGCCCCGCTACTTCAGCCACCCGAACTACGCGAACAGTCCGTTGCCGGAGGTCACCACGACGCCGGGCGCCCAGACCACCGTCGGCAACGAGCTGGTGGACCGTCAGTACGCCACGGACACGGCGGAGACCGTGTTCGTGGTGCTCGGCGACGCCCTACCGGATGGACTGCTCACGGGCTTCACGGTTTGGAACCAGGCGAACGCCGATGCAGCTCTGGCGTCGGCCGGGAAGTCTTTCCACGCCTACGTCCTGCGTCCCACGCGGTTCACCGACCAGTACAGCGTCGTGTTCGACAGCGGCCAGCTGAGCATGCCTGCGCTGACCGACCCCGCTGTGGGCGAGGTCGCGACCTTCGGCGTCGCCAACCTCGCCGTCCAGGCGGGCGACCGGCTCGCGTTCTACGGCCAGGGCATTCCACTTGACGTCACCGGCACCGACGCGGTGTACCACCCGTCCCCCCTCAGCCCGTTGCAGGGCGAGGTTCTCACCCTGCCGTCGACGGACTTCCCCTCCTACCCGGCCAGGACATACTCCTTCGCCGCGACCCTGACCGGGGCGGACCAGGTCGAGATCGTGCCGGGTACCGGAATCCGCAAGTTCGTGGACGAGCTGCCGACGATCACGCCAGCCGTGCCGGACACCACGGCCTACGAGGGCGCCGACTTCTATCGGATCGGCCTCGTCGAGTACACCCAGCGGCTGCACTCGGACCTTCCGGTGACCGGCACGAAGTTGCGCGGGTACGTTCAGGTGGACGCGGACGGTACCCCGGTGGGTGAGCCGAG
>NZ_JBJFZS010000036.1:0-26867 GCF_045032595.1 Ornithinimicrobium jinqii | reverse complement strand
CCCACCTGAACGCGATCACCGACCCCGCGCTCCTGCGCGCCGAGCTCGACGATGTCCGCACCGAGTACAACGCCTCCCGGCTGCACTCCGGCATCGGCTACGTCACGCCCCTGGACGAGCACACCGGCCGCGGCGAGGCGATCCGAGCAGCCCGCCGGCAGGGCCTTGCCCAGGCCGCCCGACAAAGACTTGCCTACCACCGAGACCAGAGGAAGAATCAACCCAATCCAGAAGACCCGGATGTGGTCTGATCCACCCGCCCAAAGCGGACATTATCGCTGAAACACCTCAGAGCCGGACCGAGGCTGTCGCCTGGTTGCGTGACCTCGAGGCTGCGGCTGGCTAGGAAGGCGTGCAACAGCACTGGACGGGGGCACTCCTCCCCAAGGGGTAATCAGTCGAGGAGTGGGTACTCGTCACGAGCTTCACGGCGCTGGCACAGCCCGGGTCGTCGAAGTCGGACCCGCATCCCGGTGCGCAGCAGGTCCTCCACGGCGACCCGGAGCAGGATCATGGGCGGGGCCTGGGTGGCTCGCAACAGCCGGGAGGCGGTCGGGTCGTCCAGCACCTTAGGCAGCGGCCGGTCCTGGCGGGGCGGGTTCCCTAAGAACATCGGCACCCAGGCCGGAGCGTCGTCTCAGTCCCACTCGGCGATACGCACGAAGAATGTCCGCAGCGTCCCGAGCCGGTTGGCGACGGTGGCCCAGTGGGCCCGAAGAGAAAGCGGCATGGTCTCGATTCGACATCGACAACTGCGCGCATCATCCATTCTCCAACGGCAACGGTGCGAACTCGGAAAAGAGTCGCCCTGCCTCCGCCACAGAGCCGATGGGGACGTACGTGGACACACGGTCGTAGTCGTCCCACATGGCGCGCACGGCTGGACTCTGGTGAGCGGCCGCGATCGCCGCCTCGGAGACCCACTCGAACACCTCGACGACAGTGCCGTCAGTGGCAACGGCGATGATCGGCTCCCGCTCAGTGACCAGTCCCTCGGCTCGCAGCCGGGGCACATGCTCGCGCGCCAGCTGGTGAAGCTCCCTCTCCCGGCCGGCCCGGGGCACGGAGCAGGCGATGACGACTCTGCCCATGGTCACAGGCTGATGGGAACCAGCCCAGGCGTCAACACCCGGTCCATCGATGTTCAGCGGGCCTGCCGCATGGGTGGCAGTGCCCAGTGGCGTCGTGGGCAGGCTCTCCCACCCTGAGCCAAGTGCCCATCCCGACAGGGGATCTGGGTTGATTGGCAGTACAGGAAGCTCCGCTGCGTCCACCGCCTCGACCACACCCTCGGTGCCAGAGTTCTCCTGCAACGGTCTGACCTTCCCCCTCATCGGGTTCGACCCCAACGGGTACGTCGTCGTCGGTGGTGACACGTCCGAGGAACAACTGCTGCGCGCGTCTTCCGGTGCCGGCCCTGCTCCGCCGAACAACGTGCTCGCGCCCTTCTGGACGGACCTGGGTGGCATGGGCGCACCCCGCATCTTCGCCGTGATCTCAGCGACGAGGTCGGCGACTGGCTCGTCATCGAGCACCGCGTCCTCGGGTGGGGCACCACAGGCCTGCGGCCAGGACTTCCTGGTGGGCGCGGCGAAATGGGTCAGCACCGGCACGGTCACCTCGACCATGACTCCGCCGACCCTGCCGGTATGCCGGGCGTGAGCACGGAGGTGGTCGTCACGTGGTCAGGGACCGGTGTCCCCCGCGGACCGCACCAGGAAGCGGTCGACGGCCGCCGCGATGAGGACGACCATGAGCAGCGTGCTCACGACGGCGTGCCGGGCCGAGCACCAGGACCAGGACCAGGACCAGGACCAGGACCAGGCTGACCATGGGCACCAGGCCCGCCCTGGCCAGCACCAGCAGGCCCCGGCCCAGCGAGGCGAACCGGTCCGTGACGCTCGTGACCGGCCCGATCGCCCAGTCGCGCAGCCAGGAGGGCACCCACCGGCCCCGGGCGCGGACGCCCTCGACCGAGCCGAGCAGCCGGTCGCCCACCCTGCCCAGGTCGGGCGTCGGCGCGGCGCAGAGATCACAGCCGTAGACCACCGCGACGGGGGCATCGGCCCAGGGCGGTCCTGGGTGCTCTCCCCGACGAACCCGTTGGTGGTGAGGACCTCATCGGTCACGGTCTCGTTGAGGAAGCGCCTGGTGTCCTCTCGCAGGTAGCCCTGCGCCGCCTACCCGGCGAGAAAGGGCACGAGCGCGGCGGCCAGCACGGTCAGCCGTCGCGAGCGCGGCATACCGGGGTCCTCGGGCACGTGCTGCATCGAGGGCATCAGGGCCCGCAGCGACAAGATCAGGGCCACCCCGCAACGCCAAGTCGCGGTCCACCGGCGCCCGAGCAGCAGGACGACGAGCAGCACCGGCCAGCCCGTGGGATGGTCGGCGAATTCAGTCTCGGGACTCGTGCAACACCTTCTTGAACAGCACCATCGGCAGCAGGATGGCCGCGACGAGCACGAACGCCCACACGACGAACGGTGCGAGCACCCAGGTCGTCGCGCCCTCGATCCGCAGACCGTCGGTGAGGATGCTCGTGAGGAACAGGCCGACGAACGTGGTCACCAGGGCGATCCCACCCCGCAGGGCGGGCGCGTATCGGACCGCCATCTTCAGGACGAAGGGTCCCAGGAGGGTCTCCACCGCGGTGAAGATCAGGACGCTCACGACGAACCCGAGCGGCCTGAGCGTGAAGCCGTCGAGCAGGTAGGCGGCAGCCAGCAGCCCGAAGGCGTTCGCCAGCAGGTACAGGGCGGTCGACGCGAGGAAACGCACCACGGCTCGCTCCTTCTCCACACGGACGTCGGTCAGCTCGACCAGGAAGCCCATCGTCACGCGGTGCTCCCCCCCAGCGGGCCACCCGAAGCGGGTGGTGTCCGCACACCCACCGCCGGACGACGCTGGGCATCATCACCCCCGTCAGCGAAGAGGACCGATGAACCCCATTCTCGCCTTTGTCGTCGTCATGCTGGTCTGGACGGTCAGCGACTTCGTCGCGAAGAAGACCCATTCGCTGTTGTCGTCGTTGTTCGTCGCGTCGATCATCTTCCTCGTCGGGTTCCTCACCGACATCTTCCCGGAGGACCTGCTCACGAGCTCCTCGCTGCTCGGCCTGGCCGGGGTCGTCGTGGGCTTCATCATCGTCCACCTCGGGACGATGATCAGCCTCGACGACTTCAAGAAGCAGTGGAAGACCTTCGTGGTCGGTGCCGCCACGGTCTTCGGGATCGGGCTCTCCCTCCTGCTGGCCGGGCTCATCTTCGGCAGCCGCATCAGCGGCAGCGCCGAGGAGGGCTACGCCCAGGCCCTCGACTTCATCGTCGCCGGGACCGGCTCGCTCAGCGGGGGGACCATCTCGGTCCTCATCGTCCAGGAGGCCGCCCTCGGGATCGGCCTGACGAGCATCGCCATCTTCCCGGTCCTCATCGCCGCGCTCCAGGGACTCGTCGGGTTCCCGCTGACCTCGATCATCCTGCGCAAGGAGGCGGCGCGGCTGCGCGACGAGTACCGAGCCGGCACCCTCGAGGTGCCCGAGGCCGAGGACCCGGCAGCGGTCTCCAGCTCCCGGCTGCCGGCCGCGCTGCGGACCACACCGGGGACGCTCTTCGCCGTGGGGGTCGTCGTGCTGGTCAGCCTGGGCATCAACAATCTCACCGACGGCATCCTCAACACCTTCGTGGTGGCCCTCATCCTCGGCGTCACCCTGCGGACCGTCGGGGTCTTCCCACCGTCGGTCCTCGCCGGGATCGACGCGCTCGGCCTGATGATGATCGCCATCATGATCCTGGTCTTCGCCCCGTTGGCGACGGTCCAGCCCGAGGACGTGGCCGCCCTGGCCTTCCCCCTCCTGCTCGCCTTCCTCTTCGGCGTGGCGGGGATCGCGGCCTTCTCGGCGCTCGTCGGCAAGCTCGTGGGCTACAGCGTCCCCATGTCCGTGGCGATCGGACTGACGTCTCTCTACGGGTTCCCGGGGACGATGATCCTCTCGCAGGAGGCTGCGAAGGGAGCGGGCGAGACACCCGAGGAGGTGTCCGCGATCGAGGGGCAGATCCTGCCGAAGATGATCGTCGCGGGCTTCTCGACCGTGACGATCACCTCGGTCGTCGTGACGAGCATCATCGCCGGCTTCATCGGCGGCTGAGTCCGGGCCTTCCGTGAGCACCACGAACCTGGGTGATCCTGGCTCACGCCTGCGCAGGTGGGGGATCCGGGGCTGGCTGGTCGGCGGGATCGCCGTCGGGACCCTCGTCCTCGTCTCCGTCGTGGGTCAGGTGTCAGGCCTTGCCGTCCCCCTCGTCATCGCGGCCGTGCTCGGTGCGCTGTTCGCGCCGGAGGTGGAGCGTCTGGCACGCCACGGCATACCCCGGCCCGTGGGGGCACTCCTCGTCATCGCCCTCCTGGCCGGGGTCCTGGCCGCAACCGTCTGGCTCGTCGTCGTCGGCATCGCCGAGCGGGCCCCTCAGATCTCGGCGTCGATGGCTGCCGGTCTCGACGCCGTGGAGGGATGGCTCGGGACGCGGGGGATCTCGGTGGGGGACGCGTCGCTGCGCGAGCAGGCCGCCGAGCTGCTGGCGGCGTCCATGGGTGGGGCGGCGTCCGCCTACCTCCCGGGCCTGCTGACCGGCACGGCGTCGTTCGCCATCGGGATCGTCGTCGGGACCTTCCTCGTGTACTACATCCTCACCGACTGGAACGGGCTGACGGCGTGGGCCGCACGGAACCTCGGGGTGGCCGGAGACGTGGGCGCGGGGATCGTCGAGGACACGATCGGGGCGGTCCGCCGCTACTTCTCCAGCCTCACGCTCTCCGCCGTCGTGACCGCGGTCCTCATCGGGGGGGCCGCCTGGGTGCTGGAGGTCCCGCTGGCCTTCACCATCGCGGTCATCACCCTGGTCACCTCCTACGTCCCCTACCTCGGCGCGATCTTCTCCGGCGCCTTCGCGACGCTCATCACCATCGGCACGACGGATGCCCGGACGGCCCTCCTCATGCTCCTGGTGGTGCTCGTGGTCCAGAACATCGTCCAGACAGTCGTGCTCACCCGGCTGACGAGCACGGCGCTGCGCCTGCACCCCATCGTCACGCTCGGGGCCACGATCGTGGGGGCGGCGCTCGCCGGCGCCCTCGGAGCGATGCTGTCCTCCCCGGCGGTCGCGGTCTGGATCCTCGTGCTGCGCCGGTTGCGGCGGGAGGAGGCGGAGGTTCAGAACCTCCACACGAGCGGCACGTAGAAGACGGCGACAGCGAGGAAGAGCAGCAGCAGGGGAAGGCCCAGCTTCCAGTAGTCACCGAAGCGGTAGCCGCCCGGTTCGAGCACCATCGTGTTGGCGGGGGTGGCGACCGGGGTGAGGAAGGACGCGGCGCCGCTGACGGCCAGCGCCATCAGGAAGGGCAGGACGGAGACACCGAGGTCGACCGCCACGACCGTCGCGATCGGCGCCACGATGAGCACCGTCGCGGTGTTGCTGATGAGCTGACTGAGCACCATGGTCAGGACGCAGACTGCGAGCAGGGCCACGTGTGCCGAGCCCGTGCCGACGACGGAGAGGAGGACGGAGGCGACCGCGTCCGCGGTGCCTGTCACGACGAAAGCGGTCGAGAGCGGGATCATGCCGGCGACGAGGACGACCGTGGTCCACGACACCGACCGGTAGGCCTGGTGCGGTGTGAGCACACCACTGAGCACGGCCGCCGTGGCCGCGAGCAGACCGGCGACCGCAGCGGGGACGATGCCCGTCGCCAGGAGCAGGACCATGCCGAGGAGGATGGCGATGGCACGCCTGGCGCCCACACCGAGGGGCACGCCGCGACGCAGGACACTCGGGGCGTCGACCACGAGGACCTCGTCCCCGACGGTGTGCTGCTGCAGCTTCTCCCAGGAGCCGCTGAGCACGAGGGTGTCACCGGCGCGCAGCTCGTCCCGCGGATCCCGCAGTTCCTCGCCGCTGCGCTGGACGGCCAGGACGACGAGGTCGCCGCTCGGGGTGGCCATGCCGGGAAAAAGGTGCGTCCCGATCAGTGGGGACCGCGGCGGGACGAGGACCTCGCTGACGCCTCGCTCGCTGCTCACCAGCTCCCCGCCGGCGGGGATGGAGTACTGGGTGCGCAGCGTCTCGGCCAGCTCGCCGAGGTCCTGGGGGAGGGACGACGGCGAGCGCTCCGGCAGGAGGCGGTGGCCCAGGAGCAGGATGATCGCGAGGGTCCCGACGAGCAGCGGGATGCCGACGAGGGCGAACTCGAAGAAGCTGAAGCGTCGTGCTCCCGCGTCGGCGGCGGCCTCGCTGACGATGATGTTGACAGGGGTCCCGGTGAGCGCGAGCATCGATCCGGCGTGTGCGGAGAAGGCCAGGGGTATGAGCATCTGGGACGGAGCGATGCCCGCCCGTGCCGCGACGACGACCACCACTGGCAGCAGGGCGGCAACCGCACCGTTGACGCTGATGAGCGCCGTGAGGACGGCGACGAGCACCCCGATGACGACGAGGAGGGAACGGCGATCCTCGCCGCCGCGCGTGATCACCTGCTGACCGGCCCAGGCTGTGACCCCGGTCGAGTCCAGCGCCTCGCCGACGACGAAGAGCGAGGCGATGAAGATCACGGTCGGGTCGCCGAACCCGGCCAACGCCTGGTCGAGCTCGAGCAGCCCGGTGAAGTAGAGCGCCAGTGACACCCCGATCGCGACGACGCCCAGGGGGATCCGGTTCGAGAGGAACGCCAGGATGGCGACGAGGAGGACGAGCAGGGTCAGGGTCACCGGGCTCATGTCCGCAGGCCTCGCACCGTCCCCACGGCCGGGTTCACGGGGGTGGCTGGGGAGCGGTGAAGGCCGCTGCGAGCTCGACGAGCAGGCGCGCGCCGAACCCGGTCGGTCCCTTGGGGAGCCACCGCGTCGCCGCCTCGACCTGGCCGGTCCCGGCGATGTCGATGTGCGCCCACGGGGTGCCGTCCACGAACTCCTCGAGGTAGAGGGCTGCGGTGATGGAGCCGGCATTGGGGCCGCCGAGGTTGGTCATGTCGGCGATGGTGGAGTCGAGCTGGGTGCGGTACCGCCTGATGAGGGGGAGCTCCCAGACGGGTTCGTCGGTCCTGGCGCCCGCCGCCCGGGCAAGGTCGATCATGTGGGGGGAGTTGCCCATCACGCCAGCCACCTCGGTGCCCAGTGCGCGCAGGCACGCCCCGGTGAGGGTCGCGATGTCGACGATGGCGTCCACGCCGTCCTCGACGCACAGAGCGAGGCCGTCGCACATGACGAGGCGCCCCTCGGCATCGGTGTTCATCACCTCGACCGTCTTTCCGTTGCGGGTGACGAGGACGTCGCCGAGCTGCATGGCCGAGCCGGACGGCATGTTGTCCGTGCACATGAGGTAGGCCGTGACGCGGGCCGGGCAGTCCACCTCCCGAAGTGCCGTCATCGCCGCGAGGATGGCGCCGGCGCCGGACATGTCGTTCTTCATCTGGGAGTGCGAGACGTCGCTCGGCTTGAGGTTGATGCCCCCCGAGTCGTACATGATCCCCTTGCCGACGAGGCCGAGGTGCCCGCTCGTCTCGCCTTCTGGGGTGTAGGTCATCCGGATCATCCGGGGCGGCTGCTCGCTGCCGCGGTTGACCCCGAGGAGTCCGCCGCAGCTCATCTCCTCGAGCTCGTCCTTGCCGAAGACCTCGACCTGGACACCGGCGTCCGGTCCGAGGGCGACCGCGAGGTCTGCCATGGCCGTGGCGGTGAGCATCCCTGCCGGACACGTGGCGAGGTCACGACTGACCATCGCCACGCGGGCCATCACCTGTCCGCGGGCGGCGCCCTCCTCCACGGCTGCCCCCTCGCCGGCGGGGGCCACGAGCGTCAGTGACGAGACCTTGACCGGCCCGGTCTCACGGCTGCGCAGGCTGAACCGGTAGCGGGCCAGCAGCACCCCCTCGACGATCGCGGCAGCGGACTCCGCCAGGCTCATCCGGTCCGACCTCGGGACGCGCGTCGCCAGGTGGCTGTCGAACGGCACGGCACCGGCGAACGCGGCGGCGGCGTCACGGACCGCGGCGGTGTCGAGCTCCTCGACCTCGCCCACCCCCACCGCGACGAGGACCGGCTTCCCGCTCCCGGGGAAGGCCAGGGCCTTGCCCACGGTCGGGGTGAACCCGGCGCGGCGAAGTGCCTCGCGGTCCACCCCGAGCACGGGCGGCACCTCTCCGGTGCTGGTGACCGGGATGCTCACCGCGTCCGCTGCGTCGAGGGGGTCGTCGTGGGCGACGACCCGGACCTCGACCCTCTCGCGGAGGGAGGGTGCGACGTCGAGGACATCGGTGGGGGTGGGCATGGTGGTCTCTCTTTCTGCGGGAGTCTCGGCGCGCTGGTGCGAAAGCCTCGGCTCGGTGATGGTGCAGGGACGGGCAGGGGGACGCGGGTCAGGTGCCCTGGAGGATGCGGGCCTTCTGCACCTCGAACTCGACCTCGGTCAGCACTCCGGCCGCCTTGAGCTCTCCGAGCCGCGTGAGCTGATCGATCATCGCCCCGGCGTCGAACGCGGGAGCGGCCGGTTGGGCTGTCGGCGCTGCGGGGGGCGTCGGCGAGGCAGGGGGCGTCGGCGCTGCGGGGGGCGTCGGCGCTGCGGGGGGCGTCGGGGCGGGAGCGGCCGCCTGTGCTGCTGCCTGCTGGGCGGCCCATGCGCCCTGCTGGCGCGCGGCTGCCCGGCCGTGCACGCGGGTCGCGGTGCTCGTGACGACGGCCGTCCTGGCTGCCGTGCGGAGGAGTCCCATGGTCAGACCACCTGTCCTTCGTCTCGTCGTGGGTCGGCGGGGTCGGCGGGGTCGTCGGCCTCGAGGCGGTCGAGGGCAGCGACGAGGTCCGCGGGGTCGACCCGTGCCGCCGCCAGCACCCGGGCCCCGCCGGCCTGGACAGCGTCGGCCATCGGGAGGATCCAGACGTGCTCGAAGACGAGGACGCCGGCGAGGCAGCCGGGCTCGATCGACTCGCCGACGGTGGCGATGTCGTCGGGGTCGAGCAGTCCCGAGGATGCGCCGAGGAGGTAGCCGAGGTCGTCGGGGGCGTCGGCCACCGCGTCGGCGACGTCCACGAGCTCGATGCCCCCGTCCTCGGTGCGCCGCACGAACTCGAGGTCGAGGACGGCGATGACGCCTCGGTCGACCAGCTCGGTCATGGTCGCGAATCCAGCGCCGCTGACCTGCCCTCGCGGGAACTCGATGACGAGGAGCTCGACGGGTCCGAGCCGGTCTCCGTCAGTCGTGGTAGCCATCAGCCGACCTCCGTCAGGGTGATGCCCTCGGTGTCGTCACCGAGGACGAGGGTGCCGCCGTCGAGAGCGATCGACGGCTCAGAGGCGAGGAAGTCCGACAGCCACTGATCCTGCGCGGCCAGGTCTTCGTCGCAGCCCATCATCGTCATGGCCAGGGGCCCGTCGGAGGTCAGCACACCGTCACCCCACGAGGCGCCGCCGAAGATGGTGTTGCAGCCGGCCTGCGCCGAGACGGCGGTCTCGTCGAAGGTGAGTCGGACGGAGGTCCCGTCGACGAGAGAGTGGCCGCGGACCTCCGTGGAGGTAAACTCGCGGCCGCCGAGGTCGAGCTCCTGGCTCCCTCCCGAGCACCCGGCGAGGAGGCTCACGGTCACCAGCCCGACCGCGGCCCCGGCCTCACTCCTGGGTCGTCGCCAGCTCATCTGCCAGTCCCTTCTCGTCCTCGTCGGAGAGTGAGGTCTGCAGGACGGTGCCGCCGAACTCGGCCATCGCTGCGGAGAACTTGTCCTCGGTGAGCTTGCGGGTCATGACGACGACGGCGGCGCTGCCGGGCTGGAGCATCCCGCCGACGCGGTCGCGGAAGCTGCGGTCGATGCCGGTCTTGGCGAGCTTGCCGCTCAGCGCACCCATGGCCCCTCCCACGACGGCACCGAGACCGGGGACGAGGAAGAGGATGCCGACGAGCATCCCCCACAGCACACCGGAGGCCGCCGACGCCCCGACGATGGGTGCGGTGGTGTCGACGTGCTTCTTGCCCTTCTCGTCGACCGTGACGACCGCGAGGCCGTCCAGGTCGACGACGAAGTCGCGCTGCAGCTGCTCGACCTGCGCGAAGGCACGCCGCGCGGTCTCGTGGTCGTCGTAGCCGATGATGATGAGCTCGGACATGTCAGGCTCCCTCGTGAAGGTCAGATCGACGCGAACGCACGCCGCCAGGGCCAGACTGCCCCCGTGCCGCCGTCAGTGTGGTCACCCGTTCCGGGTAGTTGAGCCACCCACCGCCCCTGGTCGGCTCGGGGTCTCGGGACCTGGTCGAGCGCGGTCCACCCAGCCCCCGTAATGGGCCGCCAGCGGTTCGGCGCTGAGTCCGTGCGCGACGACGCTGAGCAGAACGGTGAGCACGGCCGCGGCGACGGCGCCACGCCCGGCCTCGGTCACCTGGAGGCTTTCCAGGGCGATGAGGACGAAGACGACGGTGACCAGGCCCCGGGGGCCGAACCACCCGACGAACAGCACCGTCGGCGTCCGGAAGCCGGTGCCGAGAAGGGCGACCCACATGGCCACCGTCCGGATGACGACCAGGGAGAGGACGGCGACGGCCAGCTCCCGCCAGCCGGCCTCGGTCACGACCAGCGGCACCGCGACCAGGCCGAACACGAGCCAGACCGCGAACCCGAGCGGCTCGGCGATCGTCTCGACGAGCTCGAGCGCCGCACGATCCTTCTCGTTCCAGACGCTTGCCGCAGCGAATGCCGTCCCCGCCGCGAAGGCGGAGACGTAGCCGTTGGCTCCCACCCAGTGCGCGAGGAAGAAGGAGAGCCCGGCAAGGCCGAGGACCCCGAGACCACGGGTGCGGGGCGTGCTGAGATCTCGAGCGACCGACCACCCGAGGAGCCGTCCACCGCCCACGCCGACGGCAGCCCCGATGCCGGCGCCTGCCAGGGGGGCCAGCACCGCCTCGACCGGACCGGGCTGACCGGCGCCGCCGGCGAGGCCCGCGACCGCGAACAGGACGATGGGCAGCACGATGCCGTCGTTCAGTCCCGACTCGACGCTGAGCAGCCGACGGATCCGCGGTGGCACGCGCGGGCTGGTCACGACCGGTGCACCAAGACCCGCGTCGGTCGGGGCGAGCGCTGCCGCGAGCAGGAGGGCGCCCAAGAGTGTCAGATCGGGCAGCAGCAGGCGGACGCTGAGGAAGCCGAGCCCGATCGACACTGCCAGACCGAGGACGAGGATCCGCGCGATGACGAACCCGTCGGCCCGGATCTGTCGGGGCTGGACGTGCGCGGCCTCGGCGAAGAGCACGAGAGCCAGGCAGATCTCTGCCACGAGACGGATCGGCAGGACGGCGTCGAGCTCGGGCGCAGACACGACGAGAGACAGCGCGGCACCGGCTCCGACGAACGCGATGGGCGCGGTGAGGGAGAGACGGCTGAGCCCACGGGCCACAGCGGCGAAGGCGAGAGTGAGCAGGGCGAAGGTCACAGCGGCCGCGTCCATGCTCCACACCCTCGTCGCACGTCGTGCCCTCCAGGGCACCTGTTTCGGGTGGTCTGCCCCCCCGAGGTTCCCGCCAGGATGGGCAAGATCCAGTGCTCGCGAGAGGAGACGACATGCCGCCGATCGAGGTGTCGATCTTCGCGGAGGGGTCCCTGCCGCCGGATGAGATCGTCGAGCTGGCGGACCTCGGCGTCCACAGCCGCGCCGATCAGGTCGTCCTGGACGGAACCGTGACCGACCAGGCCGCACTCATCGGAGTGCTCGAACGCCTCCGTCGGGCGGATCTTCGGATCAGGGACGTCTGGCCGGCGGCACGACCCTGTGGTGACAAGGATGCGGCGCACATCGTCGTCACCGGTCGGGTCGGCGGCCTCGTACGTTCGGTGCTGGACATCGGGGTGGTCACCGAGCAACCGACGACGACGACCGTGGTCCTGGCCCTGAGCAGCGCAGACGACCTGTTCGATGCGATCGAGCGTCTCGGCGGGCTGGGGCTGGAGCTGCGTTCGGTCCATGTCGGTCGTCCGGCCGTTCTGCCTCCGGACGACGGAGATCCCTAGGAAAGGACATCGCGAGGGAGCGCAGGTCGCCAACGCGCACCAGCGTGGGGGCCCGTCAGCCGGCTGACGCCCTCGTCTCCCGGAGGCGCTCGCCCCACGTCGTGGCCCGTTCCAGCTCACCGTCCAGCAGCGGCCCTCTGTCGCCGTGGACCCAGAACTTCTCGGGGTCGGCCACCAGCGTGCAGCCGAGGGCCCGCAGTCTCTTGGCCGCAGCCTTGCCGGCCGTCCCGGGCAGGTTGGGCTTGCGGGTGTGGGTGTCGAAGGTCGCCACCCGCAGCGACGCGCCCTCGGCGGCGTCCAGCCACTCGCGGATCCCCGTCGACGGCGGGTGGCCTCCCCTGGCCTCCGCGTCCTCCCTGGTCTGGGGCCGGCTCATCCCGAAGGCGTGCGTCGGTCCGCCCAGGACAAGCAGGTCGACGTCGAGGCCCTCCAGCGGGGGCGCGGTCCCGACGTCGACCGCCTCCGTCCCCTCGCCCAGCCCCGCAGCAACCGCCTCGGCGACCTCACGGGTGTTGCCGAACGCGGACTCGTAGACGACCAGATACGTCATGGTGCTCACCTCTGTGTGTGGTTCGTCCAGCACACACCTGCGGCCGGGAGCGCGCAAGGTCGCCCTGCTGTCTACCGCGTCACAGGCCGAGGTCCCGGACGTCCGTCCCCGGACGGATCGGCGGTTTCGCTCATCGTTCCCCCCGCTGCGGCACCACCTGCAGCGCCAGCCGCGCCCAGGTCCGCACCTCCTCGGTGACCGGGCGGGCGAGCAGGCCCTCCTCGTCCACCCACTCCATACCCTCGTCTCCGTGCGGCTCGGGACGCACCCGGACCGTCCCTGCGTCAGCGTCCACCGGCACCGCGAAGTAGATCAGGTCGATGTGCTGATGCCCGGGTGAGATGTCCTCGAGCTGCACCCCCTCGGGCCGCACGAGCTGGCGCGGCGACCCCGGCGCGTCGTGGTCGATGCCGGGGGAGCCCACGAGCCGCACCGTCAGCCCGGTCTCCTCCGTCGTCTCGCGCAGCGCGGCGTCGTCGGGCAGCTCGTGCGGCTCGACGTGGCCGCCCGGTGGGAGCCAGAGCCCGAGCTTGCGGTGGGGGTGCAGCAGCACGTGGCCGCTGTGCACCACGAAGACGGCGACCGTGAAGTGCCGGACGACACCGTCCGGTGGCTCCCGTTCCTCCACCTGACCCATGGGCAGACCATAAACGCGCTGGTATGCCGTGTGCCGGGCGGTAGGGTTGGCAGGCACCGGCCCCCCGGCCGGGCCACCCCCGACACCTGAAGGAGCACCGTCGTGTCCAGCCAGATCACCGTCCACGTCGCAGGGAGCGAGCGAACGGTGGAGCAGGGCGCCACCGCGGCCGACCTCTTCGCCGACGACCGGCAGGTGGTCGTCGCCCGGGTCGGCGGCGAGCTGGTCGACCTCGCGCACGAGCTGACCGACGGCGACCGGGTCGAGCCGGTCCTCGTCACCGAGGACGAGGGTCTGGCGGTGCTGCGCCACTCCTGCGCGCACGTGCTCGCCCAGGCGGTCCAGCAGACCTTCCCCGACGCCAACCTCGGCATCGGCCCACCGATCCGCGACGGCTTCTACTACGACTTCGACACCGAGGAGCCGTTCACCCCCGAGGACCTCAAGGCCCTCGAGCGCTCGATGCAGAAGATCATCAACACCGGGCAGACCTTCCGCCGGCGCGAGGTGAGCGACGACGAGGCCCGCGAGGAGCTGGCAGGCGAGCCCTACAAGCTGGAGCTGATCGGCCTCAAGGGCGGGTCCGCCGACGAGGCGGCCGAGGGAGCGTCCGTCGAGGTGGGCGGCGCCCAGCTGACGATCTACGACAACGTCGACCGCACCGGAGAGGTCGTCTGGGGCGACCTGTGCCGGGGCCCGCACGTGCCCACCACCAAGCTCATCGCCAACGCCTTCAAGCTCATGCGTAGCGCGGCCGCCTACTGGCGCGGCAGCGAGAAGAACCCGCAGCTGCAGAGGATCTACGGCACCGCCTGGCCGACCAAGGCCGAGCTCACGGCCTACCTCGAGCGGCTCGCGGAGGCCGAGAAGCGCGACCACCGCAAGCTCGGCGCCGAGATGGACCTCTACTCCTTCCCGGAGGAGATCGGCCCCGGGCTGCCGGTCTTCCACCCGCGCGGCGGCGTGCTCAAGCGCGTCATGGAGGACTACGTCCGGCAGGCGCACATCGACGCCGGCTTCCACTACGTCGGCACCCCGCACATCGCCAAGGAGGGGCTGTTCCACACCTCGGGCCACCTGCCCTACTACGCCGCCGGCATGTTCCCGGCGATCGACGACGACGGGCAGCCCTACCGCATCAAGGCGATGAACTGCCCGATGCACAACCTCATCTTCCGCAGCCGCGGCCGCTCCTACCGCGAGCTGCCGCTGCGGTTCTTCGAGTTCGGCACCGTCTACCGCAACGAGAAGTCCGGTGTGCTGCAGGGCCTGACGCGGGTGCGCTCGATCACCCAGGACGACTCGCACTCCTACGTCACCCGCGAGCAGGCTCCCGGCGAGATCAAGCACCTGCTCGACTTCGTCACCCAGCTGCTCAGCGACTTCGGCATGAACGACTACTACCTCGAGCTGTCCACCCGCGACGACGGTGACAAGAAGGACAAGTTCATCGGCTCCGAGGAGCAGTGGGCCGAGGCCACCGCGGTCCTCGAGCAGGTCGCGGTCGAGTCGGGACTCGACCTGGTCTCCGACCCGGGGGGGGCCGCCTACTACGGCCCCAAGATCTCGGTCCAGGCACGCGACGCCATCGGTCGCACCTGGCAGATGTCGACGATCCAGTACGACTTCAACCAGCCCGAGCGCTTCGAGCTGGAGTACTCGGCCGCCGACGGCACCAGGCAGCAACCGGTGATGATCCACTCGGCCAAGTTCGGCTCGATCGAACGGTTCATCGGCGTGCTCGTCGAGCACTACGCCGGGATGTTCCCGCCGTGGCTCGCCCCGGTCCAGGTGCTCGGGGTTCCGGTGGCAGAGGAGTTCGACGCCCACCTCAAGGACGTGGCGGCACAGCTGACCTCCGCCGGGGTCCGCGTCGAGCTGGACCTCTCCGACGACCGCTTCCCCAAGAAGATCCGCAACGCCAGCAAGAGCAAGGTCCCCTTCATCCTCATCGTCGGGGGCGAGGACCGGGACGCCGGGGCGGTCTCGTTCCGCTACCGCGACGGCTCGCAGCGCAACGGCGTGCCCGTCGCGGAGGCCGTGGCCCAGATCACCGCCGCGGTGCGGGACCGCGTCCAGGTCTGAGGATGCGTCCGTCGCTGGGCGAGGAGGCCGCCCGCGTCCGGGTCCGCAGGCTCGGGGGGGACGAGGCGATCCTGCTCGGCGCCCTGCACCTGCAGTCGCTGCGCGCCGACGGCACGGAGCCCGCGCCAGGCCCGCCCAGCCACGTGCAGGCCTTCGCGCAGGCCTGGCAGGAGCGCTCGCAGGACCTGCCCGCGTGGGTGGCCGAGTGCGACGACAAGCACGTGGGGATGGCGATCTGCCGGGTCCCGGCCCTCCCGCAGGTCGGGCGGGGGGTCCCCGAGCTCGTCGTGCTGGCCCCGCTCGGCGCGCCGGGCCCGGAGCCGGTGACGCTCGCGATGGTCCGCGCGGTCGTCACCTGGTTCGGCCGGGGCGGCTACCCGACCGTCGACGTCTCGCCGCAGGTCGTGCTGCCCCCGGCCGTCCTCGACGCGGCCCGCGCCGACGTCCTGGGTCGGCGCCAGGTCAGCCTTCCGACACGGCCCTGACCTGGCTCGACGAGGGCTGCTGCCTCAGCTGGGCTGCCGCTCCAGCACGAAGACGGGGATCTGCCGCTCAGTCTTCTCCTGGTAGTCCCCGTATGACGGGAAGGCCTCGACCGCCCTCACCCACCAGGCGTCCCGCTCGGGCCCGTCCTCGAGCAGCCGCGCGCGCAGGACGTGCTGCTGCCGACCGTCCTGGACCAGCACCTCGCCGTCGGCGCGCAGGTTGTGGAACCAGACCGGGTGTTCGGGTGCGCCGCCCTTGCTGGCCACGGCCAGGTAGCTCCCGTCGTGCTCGACCCGCATCAGGGGCACCCGACGCAGCAGCCCGGAGCGGGCGCCGCGCATCGTCACGACGACGACCGGGCGTCCCTGCACGTCGACGGCTCCGGTGTCCCGCGCTGCGTCGATCTTCGTCAGCTGCTCGGCGACCCACCCCGACTTCTCGGGCAGGTATGCGGTGCGGCCGGCGGCCGCCTCGGCGGCCAGGGGGGACGGGGCGGGCTCGGGAGGCGTGGGCATGACAGGTGCAACCAGGGCGACCGCCGGCATCTTCCCCCGGTGCCCGTAGGATCCGTGCCATGACCGACGGATCCTCGACGGTGCCGGACGCGCACGAGCTGCCCGGGTCCGCCGACGGCTTCGAGCGGCTCTGGACGCCCCACCGGATGGCCTACGTGCGTGGCGAGCGGCCCAGCCGCGAGGCGGGCAGCGGCTGCCCCTTCTGCGACGCGCCCGGCAAGGACGACCGCGAGAGCCTCGTCGTGCACCGGGGCGAGCTCTGCTACGTCGTCCTCAACCTCTTCCCCTACAACCCCGGCCACCTGCTGATCTGCCCCTACCGGCACGTGTCCCGCTACGTCGACCTCACCGACGAGGAGACGACGGAGTTCAGCGCGCTGACCAAGCAGGCCATCCGCGCGGTCGAGGCCGCCAGCGCACCGGCTGGCTACAACCTGGGCATGAACCAGGGAGAGGTGGCCGGCGCCGGGGTGGCCGCCCACCTGCACCAGCACCTCGTGCCGCGCTGGCTCGGGGATTCCAACTTCCTGCCGATCATCGCCCAGACCAAGGCGCTGCCCCAGCTGCTCGACGACGTCCGTCGCCAGCTCGTGGCCGCCTGGCCCCAGAGCTGACCGGGCGATGCTCAACCGCTACGCGCGCTCGACCTTCACGCGGATCTTCACCCCGCCCGCCCGCCTGCTGCTGCGGCTTGGCGTCCACCAGGACGTCGTCACCGTGGTCGGCACCCTCGGTGTGGTGGTGGGGGCCCTGGCCTTCTACCCCCGCGGCGAGCTGTGGTGGGGGACCCTGTTCATCACCGTGTTCGTCTTCGCCGACCTCGTCGACGGCACGATGGCCCGCCTCTCCGGACGCTCGACCGCCTGGGGCGCCTACCTCGACTCCACCCTGGACCGTCTGGGCGACGCAGCCGTCTTCGGCGGCCTGGTCCTGTGGTTCCTCGGTGCCGGGGGACGGCCGTGGGACGGCTACCTCGCGCTGGCCTGCCTGGTCCTGGGGTTCCTCGTCTCCTACTCCAAGGCGCGGGCCGAGTCCCTCGGCTGGACCTGCGACGGCGGGGTCGCCGAGCGCGCCGACCGACTGGTGGCCGTGCTCGTCACCACCGGCCTCACGGGGCTCTTCCTGCCCGCCTGGGTGCTGACCGTCGTCCTCGCCTCGCTGACCATCGCCTCGGCCGTCACCGTCGTCCAGCGCATGTCGATGGTCCGCGCCCAGGCCGTCGACGGCGTGGTCCGGCCGGGCGGCGCAGGCTCGTAGACTGGTCGCCAGCGCGGCACCCCCCGCACCCACCCCTGACCCCTGGCCGGGGCACGGAGCAGTCCTGAGAGGCACGATGAGCGACACCACGCACACCACCGGCACCACCCGCGTCAAGCGAGGCATGGCCGACATGCTCAAGGGCGGCGTCATCATGGACGTCGTCACCGCGGAGCAGGCCAAGATCGCCGAGGACGCCGGCGCCGTCGCCGTGATGGCCCTCGAGCGGGTGCCCGCGGACATCCGGGCCCAGGGTGGTGTGTCGCGGATGAGCGACCCCGACATGATCGACGGCATCATCGCCGCGGTCTCGATCCCGGTGATGGCCAAGGCCCGCATCGGCCACTTCGTGGAGGCGCAGGTGCTGCAGAGCCTCGGCGTCGACTACGTCGACGAGTCCGAGGTGCTCACCCCCGCGGACTACGCGAACCACATCGACAAGTGGGCCTTCACGGTGCCCTTCGTCTGCGGCGCGACCAACCTGGGCGAGGCGCTGCGCCGCATCACCGAGGGCGCGGCGATGATCCGCTCCAAGGGCGAGGCCGGCACCGGCGACGTGTCCAACGCGACCATGCACATGCGGGTGATCCGCGGCGAGATCAACCGGCTGCGGTCCATGTCGCCGGACGAGCTCTACGTCGCCGCCAAGGAGCTGCAGGCGCCCTACGAGCTGGTCAAGGAGGTCGCGGAGGCCGGGAAGCTGCCGGTCGTGCTCTTCACCGCCGGCGGCATCGCCACCCCGGCCGACGCCGCGATGATGATGCAGCTCGGCGCCGAGGGCGTGTTCGTCGGCTCGGGCATCTTCAAGTCCGGCAACCCCGCCGAGCGCGCGGCCGCCATCGTCAAGGCCACGACCTTCCACGACGACCCCGACACCATCGCCCAGGTCTCCCGCGGCCTCGGTGAGGCCATGGTCGGGATCAACGTCGACGACATCCCCCAGCCGCACCGGCTCGCCGAGCGCGGCTGGTGACCGCCGCGGAGCGCGGCGCCGGGCAGTCCACCGGCGCCGCCGCCGCGGGAGGGTCGGACACGGAGGGGGTCCCGCTGACCGTCGGGGTGCTGGCGGTGCAGGGGGACGTGCTCGAGCACGCGCGGGCGCTCGAGCTCTCCGGCGCCCGGGTGCGGCCGGTGCGCCGCCCCGAGGAGCTGGACCACCTGGACGGCCTGGTGATCCCGGGCGGGGAGTCCACGACGATCGACCGGCTCTGCCGCCTCTTCGACCTGCACGAGCCGATCCGTGACCTCATCGCCGACGGACTGCCGGTCTACGGCTCGTGCGCCGGGATGATCCAGCTGGCCGACGAGATCCTCGACGGGCACCGCGACCAGCAGACGTTCGGCGGGATCGACATGACGGTGAGGCGCAACGCCTTCGGCCGCCAGGTCGACTCCTTCGAGGTCGACCTGCGCATCGAGGGGATCGCCGACCCGGACCGCCCGTTCCGCACCGTCTTCATCCGTGCCCCGCGCGTCGAGCGTGCCGGGGCCGGCGTCGAGGTGCTCGCCCGGGTCGACGACGCGGTCGTCGCGGTCCGGCAGGGGCACCTGCTGGCCACCTCCTTCCACCCGGAGGTCACCGACGACCACCGCGTGCACGAGCTGTTCGTGCGGATGTGCCGGGAGGCGCGGGGCGCGCCCGCCCAGCGGGTAACATCGGTGGCCGATCCAGCCGACGAGGGAAGCAGGACAGCATGAGTGGCCACTCCAAGTGGGCGACGACGAAGCACAAGAAGGCTGTCATCGACGCCAAGCGGGGCAAGCTCTTCGCCAAGTTGATCAAGAACATCGAGGTCGCTGCCCGTACCGGCGGCGGCGACCTCGCGGGCAACCCGACGCTCTTCGACGCCATCCAGAAGGCCAAGAAGACCTCGGTGCCCAACGACAACATCGACCGCGCCGTCAAGCGCGGTTCCGGCGCGGAGGCCGGTGGCGCGAGCTACGAGGCGCTGACCTACGAGGGCTACGCCCCCGGCGGTGTCGCCCTCTACATCGAGTGCCTGACCGACAACAAGAACCGCGCCGTCATGGAGGTCCGCACCGCGCTGTCCCGCAACGGCGGCTCGATGGCCGACAGCGGCTCGGTGGCCTACCTGTTCAACCGCAAGGGCCAGGTCCTCGTGCCCAAGGTCCAGGAGTCCGGCCCCACGAGCGAGGACGACCTGCTCGAGATCGTGCTGGACGCGGGAGCCGAGGAGGTCAGCGACCTCGACGAGGCCTTCGAGATCCTCAGCGAGGCGACCGACGTCGTGGCCGTGCGCACCGCGCTGCAGGAGGCCGGGCTCGACTACGACTCTGCGGAGGTGACCTTCGTGCCGAGCATGGAGGTCGCGCTGGACGCCGATGGTGCGCGCAAGGTTCTGAGGGTCATCGACGCCCTCGAGGACTGCGACGACGTCCAGAACGTCTACAGCAACGCCGACATCTCCGACGAGGTCCTGGCCGAGCTCGAGGCCGACTGACCGTCGTCGGCTCCCGGCGCGGACGGACCGGTCGGCCCGGGCGCCCGGACCGACGCCGCCGGGGTATGGCGTGTCGCGCCTCTCCCACGTCGTCACCCGTGGGTAGGGTTGGGTACGAACACCTGTCCACTCTCGTGCCCACCCCACCCGGGGGCACGGCACACCCACCAGGAGGCCGGCCCATGCGCGTGCTCGGCGTCGACCCCGGTCTGACCCGCTGCGGGCTGGGTGTGGTGGAGGGGCTGCCCGGTCGCGCCCTGCGGATGGTGGCGGTGGGGGTCATCCGCACCCCGGTGACCGACGAGCCGCACGAGCGGCTGCTGTCGGTGCAGACCGAGATCGACCAGTGGATCGCCGACTGGCAGCCCGAGGCCATCGCGGTCGAGCGGGTCTTCGCCAAGGCGAACATCAAGGGGATCATGGGCACGGCGCAGGCCTCGGCGATCCCGATGCTGGCGGCCGCCCGGCTGGGGCTGCCCCTGGGCATGCACACACCCTCGGAGATCAAGGCCGCGGTGACCGGCAACGGCCGCGCCGACAAGGCGCAGGTCACCCACATGGTCACCCGGATCCTCACGCTCGAGGAGGCTCCCCGGCCGGCCGACGCGGCCGACGCGCTGGCTCTGGCCATCTGCCACCTGTGGCGCAGCGCCGCAGACGCGCGGCTGGCCCCGGGCGGCTCGGGAGGCAACCGCATCCAGGAGGCGGAGCGGGCTGCCCAGGCCGCCCCGCCCAACCGGCTGGCCGCCCTGCACGCCCAGCACCGCACCGCCGTCCGGTCCGCCGCGGCGCGCGCCGGGGCCCGCCCGTCCATCAGCACCAGGAGGATCGCACCGTGATCGCATCCGTGCGCGGCCAGGTCCGCCACGTCGGCCTCGACAACGTCGTCGTCGAGGTCGGGGGTGTGGGGCTGCTCGTCCACACCACCCCGGCCACAGCCGCCGACTGCCGGACCGGGACCGAGGTCACCCTCGAGACCAGCATGGTCGTGCGCGAGGAGTCGCTGACCCTCTACGGCTTCCCCGGCCAGGACGCCAAGGCGCTCTTCGAGCAGGTGCAGACCGTGTCCGGGGTCGGTCCCCGGCTGGCGCTGGCGATGCTGTCGGTGCACGCCCCCGACGCCGTCCGTCGCGCGATCGCCCAGGGCGACCTGGTGGCCCTGACCAAGGTGCCCGGCATCGGCCGCAAGTCCGCCGAGCGGCTGGTGCTCGAGCTCAAGGACCGGATCCTGGCCCTCGGCGTCGACTCCGCCGACCTGGGGACCCGGCCCACGCCCGAGGCCGCTGGGGAGGCCGACGCCGCGCAGGTGCGGGCGGCCCTGGAAGGCCTGGGGTGGTCCGTCAAGCAGTCGACCGACGCGGTGAGCACCGTCACGTCCTCCCCGGACGCGCCGCGCGACGTGTCGGGCATCCTGCGGGCCGCCCTGCGGGAGCTGGGCCGGTGAGCCTTCCCGACGACGGCTCGCGCGAGGTCGACTTCGGCGTGGGCCAGGACCCGGGTGTCGGCCGGATGGTGGACCCCGGCGGCACGGACGAGGAGCGCCGCATCGAGGGGGCGCTGCGCCCACGACGGCTGGCCGACTTCCCCGGGCAGCACCGGGTGCGCGACCAGCTCGGACTCGTCATCGAGGCGGCCCGGCGCCGCGGCACCCCGCCCGACCACGTGCTGCTCTCCGGCCCTCCGGGCCTGGGCAAGACCACCCTCGCGATGATCATCGCCGGGGAGCTCGAGCAGCCGATCCGGATCACGAGCGGCCCGGCCATCCAGCACGCCGGCGACCTCGCGGCGGTCCTGTCCTCGCTCGTCGAGGGCGAGGTGCTCTTCCTCGACGAGATCCACCGGATGGCCAGACCTGCCGAGGAGATGCTCTACCTGGCGATGGAGGACTTCCGCGTCGACGTCATCGTCGGCAAGGGCCCCGGAGCCACCGCGATCCCGCTGGAGCTGCCGCCGTTCACGGTCGTCGGGGCCACCACCCGGGCCGGCCTGCTGCCCGCCCCGCTGCGTGACCGCTTCGGGTTCACCGGCCACCTCGACTTCTACGCCACCGAGGACCTGGTGACGATCCTGACCCGCAACGCCACCCTGCTCGGCATCGAGGCGGACCAGGCAGGGATCGAGCAGATCGCCTCCCGGTCCCGCGGCACGCCCCGCATCGCCAACCGCCTGCTGCGGCGGGTGCGCGACTGGGCGCAGGTGCACGGCGACCACGTCGTCGACGAGCCCGCCTCCCACGCCGCGCTCGATCTCTTCGACGTGGACGCGCTGGGTCTGGACCGTCTCGACCGCGCCGTCCTCGAGGCCCTGTGCACGAGGTTCGGCGGCGGGCCGGTGGGCCTGTCGACGCTGGCGGTGGCCGTGGGGGAGGAGCCCGACACCGTCGAGACGGTGGCCGAGCCCTACCTCGTGCGCGAGGGCTTCATGATCCGCACGCCGCGCGGCCGGGCGGCCAGCCCCGCGGCCTGGGCGCACCTCGGCCTGACGCCCCCCGCAGACGCCGCGAACGGCAGGGTGGGCCGCGACCAGGAGGAGCTGCCCCTGGAGGAGGCACCGGCCGCGCCCGTCGGCGGGGCGACGGGGCGGTTCAGCTGAGCCCCGACACGGCATACCCGCCTCTTTGGTCGCTCCAGCCACCTCACCTAGACTGCCCCGGGTGCCTGCGCGGGCTCCGACGCCCTGACCGCTGCACCCGCTCCGAACTACCGACGAAGGTTTCCTCATGACGCCACTGGTTGCTGCCGCCCCCGCCTCGACGGGGGGAGGCCTGACCACCCTCCTGCTGCTCGCGGTGCCCTTCCTGGTGCTGCTCTACCTGATGTTCACGCAGCGCCGGCGGGCCCGCGCCGTGACCCGGGCCCAGGCAGCCATCCAGGTGGGGCAGGAGGTGATGACCGCCTCCGGCATCTACGGCACCGTCACCGCCGTCGCCGACGAGGTCATCCACCTGCAGGTCGCCGACGGCGTCGTGCTCCGCGTGGTGCGCCGCGCGATCGTCCCCTCGGAGTCCGTGCCGCCGCAGGCTGACCGCCCGGAGAACGGACCCGGTCGGTCCGGCCACGAGGACCGGGGCGGGGAGACCGCCTGATGACCCTGTCGACGAGCGGCTCACGCCGCGAGGAGGACCTGCCCGGGGTCGGCGAGTCCAGCTCCCGGCGGCAGCCCCGCGGCAGCGGGACGCGCAAGCCCCGCAAGACGCGCAACCCCCGCATGCGAGGACCCGTCCGGACGCTGACCACGCTCCTGGTGCTCACCCTCCTGCTCTTCGCCGGCATCGGTGCCGCCCACCTGTGGGCCACCCCGCGCGCCAACCTCGCCCCTCAGCTCGGACTGGACCTCGCCGGCGGACGCCAGATCGTCCTCGCCCCGCTCACCGACGACGGGGCCGCCGTCGGGACCGACCAGCTCGACCAGGCGATCGACATCATCCGCCGCCGCGTGGACGCCACCGGCACCTCCGAGGCGGAGGTGTCCCGGCTCGGTCAGAACATCGCCGTCGCGATCCCCGGCAACCCCACACCCGAGCAGCTCGAGGCGCTCAGCCGGTCCTCGCAGATGTCGTTCCGCCCCGTGCTCATAGCCATGCCGGTGCTGCCGCCCGGTGCCGAGCCGCAGGTGCCGCGGCAGCTGCCCCTGCCCTCCGAGCAGCTGCAGGAGCAGGTCGAGCAGCTCACGCCTCCGGAGCCGACGGGTGCCCCCACGGACGCACCGGCCGAGGACCAGGCCGAGCAGACCGACGAGAACCGGGGCGGGGAACGCATCCCCGCGTCGGCGACCGCCGTCGACGAGGCTGCCACCACCCTGGACGCTCCCGCCACCGACGGCGCCGAGGTCACCGTCGGCCCGACCGAGGCCCCGGCCCAGGACCCCGTCCCCGGGAGCAACCCCTCCGACCTGGCGCAGATCACTCCCGAGCTGCAGCAGCAGCTCATCGAGGCTGACTGCGCCGACGAGTCCCTCGCCAGCCGGGTCGCCGCGTCCCCCGCCGCCCAGCCCGTCGTCGTGTGCAACACCGACGCCACGGAGAAGTACATCCTCGGTCCGGTCGAGCTGTCCGGGGCCAACCTCACCGACGCCACCTCCGGCGCCGAGCAGGTGGCCCAGGGTGCGGTCACCGGCCGGTGGCAGGTCGTCCTGACCTTCGACGGCGAGGGTGGTCAGACCTTTGCCGACATCACCTCGCGCCTCATGGGTTTCCCGCAGGACTCGCCGCAGAACCGGTTCGCGATGGTCCTCGACGGCGAGGTCATCTCTGCCCCGACCGTCAACAGCGTCATCCCCAACGGTGTCGCCACGATCACCGGCGACTTCACGGTGGAAGAGGCCGAGACGCTGGCCAACCAGCTCAAGTTCGGGGCGCTGCCGATGAGCTTCGACGTGCAGACCTCCGAGCAGATCAGCCCGACGCTGGGCGGTGAGCAGCTGCGCTACGGCCTCATCGCGGGCGCGATCGGCCTACTGCTGGTCTTCGCGTTCATGCTGGTGCAGTACCACGCGCTCGGCCTCGTCGCCATCGCCTCCCTCGTCGTGGCGGGGGTGCTGGCCTACGGTGCCGTGACGCTGCTCGGCTGGGCGACCAACTTCCGGCTCACGATGGCCGGCGTGACCGGCCTCATCGTGGCGATCGGCGTCACGGCCGACAGCTTCATCGTCTACTTCGAGCGGGTGCGCGACGAGGTGCGCGCCGGACGGCCGCTGCGGTACGCCGTGGACACCGGGTGGGAGCGCGCACGCCAGACGATCATCATCTCCGACGTCGTCAACCTGCTGGCCGCCGGTGTCCTCTACTTCCTGTCCGAGTCGGGTGTGAAGGCCTTCGCCTTCACCCTCGGGCTGATCACCGTCATCGACCTGCTGGTCGTCATGATGTTCACCCACCCGGTGGTCAGCATCCTCGCCAACACCACGTTCTTCGGCGAGGGCAAGAAGTGGTCCGGCATGGAGCCGGAGCGCCTGGGCGCCAAGCGCTCGGCCTACCTGGGCCGGGGGCAGCTGCGGCAGCCCGACGTGATCGCACCGCGACGCACACGGCATACCCGCGAGGAACTGGAAGGCGGTGTCGTCTGATGTCCCGCTTCAGCCGGTTCGGAAACGACCTCTACTCGGGCAGGCGTTCGTTCGACATCGTCGGACGCCGCAAGACGTTCTACCTCATCTCCGTGCTGCTGATGCTGCTGTCGCTGGCGGGCCTGTTCGGCCGGGGACTCAACTTCGGCATCGAGTTCCGCGGCGGCACCGAGCTGCGCGTCTCGGCGGTCCAGGACATCACGGACTACGAGCAGCGTGCCCGGCCCATCGTCGAGGAGACCGTGCCGGGGGAGACGACCACGATCACCCAGATCGGCGACTCCACCGTGCGGGTGCAGACCGGTGAGATGGAGGAGTCGCAGGCCGAGGAGCTGCGTGCCCTGTTCGCCGAGGAGTTCGACGTCCCCGTCGAGTCGGTCGCCAGCTCGCTGGTCGGACCCTCGTGGGGCGAGACCGTGACGCAGCGGGCCCTGCTCGCGCTCGTGGTCTTCCTCGTCCTCGTCACGATCGTGCTCACCCTCTACTTCCACACCTGGAAGATGGCCGGTGCGGCGCTCGTCGCCCTGGTGCACGACGTCCTGTTCACGCTGGGCATCTACGCCCTGCTGGGCATCGAGGTCTCGCCGGCGTCGGTCATCGGCTTCCTGACGATCCTGGGCTACTCGATCTACGACACGATCGTGGTCTTCGACAAGGTGCGCGAGAACACCGAGCACGCCCTCGACACCAAGCGGACGACCTACGGCGAGGCCGCCAACGTCGCGGTCAACCAGACCCTGGTCCGGTCGATCAACACGTCGGTGGTCGCGCTGCTGCCGGTCCTGGTCATCCTCGTCGTCGGCATCACCCTCATCGGGCCGGGCACCCTCGTCGACCTGGCGTGGGCGCTGTTCATCGGCATCGCGGTCGGCACCTACTCCTCGATCTTCATCGCCACCCCCCTCCTCGTGCAGCTGCGGGAGGGCGAGACCGAGATCCGCCGGCACGACGCGACGGTGACGACGCGCCGCAAGCGGTCCGCCGAGCGCAGCTCCTCGCGCTCGACCACCGAGCTGGACGAGCTGCAGGGGGAGCCGGTCGACGCCGAGGAGACCTCCGGCGAGGCGGTCCCTGCCGGGGGCGTCGCGGTCCCGAGCGGGGCGCAGCAGGCCACGGGGGCCGGGGCCGGGGGGCGCCAGCCGCACCCCTACGCCCGACGCGGTCCCCGCAACCAGCCCCGCCGCAAGCGACGCGGCTAGGGGAGGCGGCACAGCCATGGCCACGCCCGACCCCCAGCTCACCGCGGACGTGCTCGCGGGCATGCGCGACATCGCCGACTTTCCGGTCAACGGGGTGGTCTTCAAGGACTTCACGCCCGTCCTGCTCGACCCCGTGCTGCGCGACCGGATCGTGGCCGACACGGTGCAGCGGCGACGCGGCAGCTGCGACGTCGTCGCGGGGATCGAGGCGCGGGGGTTCATCCTCGGCGCGATGATCGCCCACGAGCTGGGTGTGGGCTTCGTCCCGGTCCGCAAGGAGGGCAAGCTGCCCTCGGCCGTGCACGCCCGGTCCTACTCGCTGGAGTACGGCACCGCGACGCTGGAGATCCACCAGGACGCCGTGTCCCACGGCGAGCGGGTCCTGGTCGTCGACGACGTGCTCGCCACCGGCGGCACGGTCGGGGCCACCTGCGCGCTGATCGAGCAGTGCGGGGCCTCGGTCTCGGCCGTCGAGCTCGTCCTGGAGATCGGGGCCCTGCAGGGACGCGACCGGCTCCGGGCCTACGACGTGCACGCGATCGCCACGATCTGACCGGTCCTCCGGCTGTCCTCCCCCC
>NZ_JBJFZS010000035.1:0-37185 GCF_045032595.1 Ornithinimicrobium jinqii | reverse complement strand
TCGACGCTTCCTCGGGACCGAGGCATCGCTCGTGCTCATCGCGCACCCTCCTACAGGTGTCACGAAGACCGTACAGATGTTGCTTGATCCTCAGCCCGAAACCGGACACGAACGCTGGAGCAACCCACGAACTGCACCTCTATGGGCCGGAGGACACCGATCACACCGTTTTCGGGAGTCGGCCGTGCGTCGGTTTCTTGGTCGACGACGTCGATGCGACCCGTCGTCGAATGGAGGCCTTGGGCATCCTGTTCCTCTCGGAGACGCAGCGAGATGTTGATCGGGAGTGGGCGCACTATCGGGGTCCTGACGGCACGGTCTATGAGTTGATTGGACCGAGGATGCGCTAGTGCGGCGCGTCGTTAGTTCCTGAACGGTTTGCGGCCGCGCGGGTCTGCGCCACGACGAGGTCGAGGTGCTCGCCCTCGTGTCTCGTGGGCTGACCAACGAGCAGGTTGCACAGACCCTGACCCTGAGCCAGCACACCATCCATCGGCACGTCGCCAACATCCTTACCAAGCTCGATCAGCCCACCCGGGCTGCGGCGGTGAGCGTCGCCATGACCACAAGAGTTCTCTGAGGCGCTCGACCCCGTTGCCCGCAGACGAACCCGCTTCACGCGGAAGTTCTGAGTGTGGCTGCCAGACGCTCGGATTGAATACGTCGAAGACGAACCTTGCTCCAGGTGCCGGAGTCTGCGAACCGACAGGAAGCAGCTCACCGGATCCTCAGCCTCATGCAAGATGCAGGAGGGAAGTGGCTGCGATGAACACGAAGTCGAATGGACGGTCCAGATCTGTCGGGCCGGCCGCGGGTGCCGAGGTTTCTGCAGAGGTGGTCGCGGCGCCAGGTCACTGTGTCCCGAACGTTCCTCCCGAAGATCACTTTGATCGCCGTGACCACTCGCACGAGACCGCCGAAATCACCCTGACGGTTCACCAGGAGGTATGCGGCAAGCGACCCGACCCTTGCGCGGGCAGACACGTGAGGCATCGACCGAACTCTCGCGGGCACATTGACATGTGGCACCTTGCCTTCCGACCAGACTCACCCACGTCGCCCGCTGGTCCCAGACACGGCCGCTGGCGCCGACGGTGACCGCTGGGCCTACCGGACCGGCCTGTGGCTAAGATCGCCGGGCATGGCGACCACGTCTCGAATGCCGACCACGGCGGCCGTCACGGCCTTCGTGACGGTCAACGGCGCGGACCTGCCCCTGGGCGACGTGACCCCGCACACCACGACGCTGGACTGGCTGCGCGACCGGGGCCTGACGGGCAGCAAGGAAGGCTGCGCCGAGGGGGAGTGTGGCGCCTGCGCCATCATGTTGGCACGCGCCGGCAGCGACGGGACGACAGCGACCGAGTGGGTCGCCGTCAACTCCTGTCTCGTGCCGGTCGCGGCCCTGGACGGTCAGGAAGTCGTCACCGCAGAGGGGCTCGGCACCCCCGACCGGCTGCACCCGGTCCAGCAGGAACTGGCCGACCGCGGTGGTTCGCAGTGCGGCTACTGCTCACCCGGCTTCGTCTGCTCGATGGCGGCGGAGTTTTACCGGTCCGGTCGCACCGCCGCCGAGCCGGACCACGTGGCCGGCGACGTGGCCGACCATGAGCACGGCCCCAACGGCTTCGACCTGGACGCGCTGTCGGGGAATCTGTGCCGGTGCACCGGCTACCGGCCTATCCGCGACGCTGCGTACGCGCTCGGCCGGCCGGAGGAGCCCGACCCGTTCGCTCAGCGGCGCCTGGGTCGGCCGACGGCGGCACGGTATACCCGACTCGTGGCCGACGGTGCCGAGTTCGTGCGCCCGACCGACGTCGCCGAGGCGGTGCAGCTTCTCGCCGACCACCCTGGTGCCGTGCTCCTGGCCGGCTCCACCGACGTGGGGGTGGACCTCAACATCAAGGGCGCCCGCCCACCGTTCCTCGTCGCCGTCGACCGGCTGCCTGAGCTGCGCGACCTCGAGGTCACCCACGACGAGATCCGGATCGGCGCTGCGCTGAGCCTCACCGAGATCGATCGCCGGCTCGACGGGCGCGTCCCTCTGCTGGCGCAGCTGTTCCCCCAGTTCGCCTCCCGCCTCATCCGCAACGGCGCCACGCTCGGCGGCAACCTCGGCACCGCCTCGTCGATCGGGGACTCCGCGGCGGCGCTCCTCGCGCTGGAGGCCTCGTTGGTGCTGGCCGGGACGGACGGCGAGCGGGTGGTGCCGCTGGCCGACTACTTCACGGGCTACCGCCAGACCGTGCGAAACCCTGGCGAGCTCATCCGCGAGGTCCGCGTCCCGCTGCCGCTGGCGAGGACCACCGCCTTCCACAAGATCGCCAAGCGTCGTTTCGACGACATCTCCAGCGTCGCCGTCGCCTTCGCCCTCGACGTCGTCGACAATGCCGTCACGAGGGCCAGGATCGGTCTCGGCGGCGTCGCTGCGACCCCCATCCGCGCGCTGCGCACCGAGGCCGCGCTCGAGGGCATTCCGTGGACGCGCGGGAGCGTCGAGGAGGTCGCCAGTGTGCTGGCCGCCGAGGGGACGCCCCTGTCCGACCACCGGGCCAGCGGTCGCTACCGCAGCGCCATGCTCGGGCAGTCGCTGCTCAAGCTCCAGGCCGAGCACGCCACCACGGGGGAGGAGGTGCGGTGAGCCAGCTGTCCGAGCGTCCCGCCGACGCCGTCGTCGGCCGGAGCCTGCGCCACGAGTCCGCCGACCTCCACGTCACCGGCAGGGCGCTCTACACCGACGACCTCCACCCGCGCACCAAGGACGTGCTGCACGCCTGGCCGGTCCAGGCGCCGCACGCGCACGCGCTCGTCACGCGCCTGCGCGTCGAGGCCGCGCACGGCGTGCCCGGCGTGGTGCGCGTGCTCACGGTCGAGGACGTGCCCGGCGTCAACGACGCCGGCGTCAAGAACGACGAGCCGCTCTTCCCGACCGAGGTGTGCTTCCACGGGCACGCCGTCTGCTGGGTGCTCGGCGAGACCCTCGAGGCCGCCCGCCGCGGCGCGGCCGCCGTCGACGTCGACTACGAGCCGCTGCCCTCGATCATCACCCTGACCGAGGCGATCGCGGCGGAGAGCTTCCAGGGGTCCCAGCCCACGGTCCAGCGCGGGGACGTTCACACCGGGCTGGAGCGGTCGGCGCACGTCTTCCACGGCGAGCTCGAGCTGTCCGGGCAAGAGCACTTCTACCTTGAGACCCACGCCGCCCTGGCGACGGTCGAGGACGATGGTCGCCTCTTCGTGCAGAGCAGCACGCAGCACCCGACCGAGACCCAGGAGATCGTCGCTCACGTGCTGGGGCTGCACAGCCACGAGGTCACCGTCCAGTGCCTGCGCATGGGCGGCGGCTTCGGCGGAAAGGAGACGCAGCCGCACGGGTATGCCGCGATCGCGGCCCTGGGTGCGCGCGTCACCGGACGCCCGGTCCGCCTGCGGCTCACGCGCACCCAGGACCTGACCATGTGCGGCAAGCGGCACGGCTTCCACGCGCGGTGGCGGGTCGGCTTCGACGACGAGGGCCGGCTGCAGGCGCTCGAGGCGACCCTGACCTCCGACGGGGGCTGGAGCCTCGACCTGTCCGAGCCGGTGCTGGCCCGCGCACTGTGCCACGTCGACAACAACTACTGGATCCCCGACATCCGGGTCACCGGCCGGGTCGCCCGCACCCACAAGACGTCGCAGACCGCCTTCCGGGGGTTCGGCGGGCCGCAGGGGATGCTCGTGATCGAGGACATCCTCGGCCGGTGCGCCCCACTGCTCGGCATCGAGGCCCACGAGCTGCGCCGACGCAACTTCTACCAGGACGGGCAGACCACGCCGTACGGGCAGGTCATCACCCAGGCCGAGCGCGTGCACCGAGCCTGGGACCAGGTGACCCAGCAGGGCGAGCTCGAACGGCGCCGTGCCGGGATCGCCGCGTTCAACGCCACCCACGAGCACCTCAAGCGGGCAGTAGCCGTCACTCCCGTGAAGTTCGGGATCTCCTTCAACCTCACCGCCTTCAACCAGGCCGGGGCGCTCGTGCACGTCTACAAGGACGGATCCGTCCTGGTCACCCACGGTGGCACCGAGATGGGCCAGGGCCTGCACACCAAGATGCTGCAGGTCGCGGCCACCGCGCTGGGCGTCCCCCTGGCCACCGTCCGGCTCGCGCCCACCCGCACCGACAAGGTTCCTAACACCTCCGCGACAGCAGCGTCGTCGGGAGCCGACCTCAACGGTGGGGCGGTCAAGAACGCGTGCGAGGAGATCCGCGAGCGACTGGCACAGGTGGCCGCGCAACGGCTGGGGGTCCCTGCCCCGGACGTGCGCTTCCATGACGGGGTCGTCTCCGGGCTCGGCACCGACCAGACGCTTCCCTGGGCGGACCTGGTCCACTCGGCCTACTTCGCGCGCACCCAGCTGTTCGCCGCCGGCTACTACCGGACCGAGGGGCTGCAGTGGAGCTCCACGGTCATGCGGGGCAGCCCGTTCAAGTACTTCGCGCACGGCGTCGCAGCGACAGAGGTCGAGGTCGACGGGTTCACCGGTGCCTACCGCACCCTGCGCGTCGACATCGTCCACGACGTCGGCGACAGCCTGTCGCCTCTGGTGGACGTCGGCCAGATCGAAGGCGCCTACGTCCAGGGCGCAGGCTGGCTGACGCTGGAAGACCTGCGCTGGGACACCAGCGACGGGCAGCACCGTGGGCGCCTGGCGACCGCGTCGGCCAGTACCTACAAGCTGCCGAGCTTCTCGGAGATGCCGCCTGTCCTCAACGTCGCGCTGCTCGAGCGCGCGCACGAGGAGGGCGCGGTCTACGGGTCCAAGGCGGTCGGCGAGCCGCCGCTCATGCTGGCCTTCGCGATGCGGGAGGCGCTGAGGCAGGCCTGTGCAGCCTTCGGCCCTGACGGCACCAGCGTCGACCTGGCCAGCCCGGCCACTCCCGAGGCGGTGTTCTGGGCGCTGCAGGAGGCGCGAGCCGGGCACGACGGCGACGTCGACGAGGGGCAGGGCCCGCCGCCGGCGGAGGCCGACCCGGCCGCGCCGGTGCGGCGTCCGGAGTCCGAGACCGCCCAGCAGCAGCTCCGGGAGTCCTGAGCCGTGCGCTGGCTGCAAGCTGTCGAGCAGCTGCGTAGGGGCAGGGAACCGGGCGTCCTGGTGACCCTGACGTCGGTGCGGGGCCACGCCCCGCGCGAGGCGGGGGCCAAGATGGTCGTGGGTCGGAGACAGACATGGGACACGATCGGCGGTGGCAATCTCGAGGCGGTCGCCGTCGAGCGCGCCCGGTCGATGCTCGACGAGGGCCGCGCGGTTCCCGAGACGTTCACGTCCTCGTTGTCCGACAAGGCCCCCTTCCAGCACGGTATGCAGTGCTGCGGCGGCGGGGTGACTGTGCTCCTGGAGCCGCTTCCGGTGCCGCCTGTCGTCGCGATCTTCGGGATGGGACACGTCGGTCACGAGCTGGCCCGCATCCTGGCGCGTCACGACCTGGACCTGCACCTGGTCGACACCCGGGCCGATCAGCTCAGCGCGGAGAGGATCGCTCCGCTCGCCGACGCCGACGCTCGCGTGCACCTGCACCCCGTCCTGGTCCTGCCGGAGCTCGTCCTCGGCGAGCTGCCGCCCGGCACGCACGTGCTGGTCATGACGCACGACCATGCCGAGGACGCGGCCATCCTGGACGCCGCCCTGCGCACCGAGGGGATGGGCCCGATCGGACTCATCGGCTCGAGCGTCAAGTGGGCGCGGCTGCGGCACCGGCTGGTGACCGAGGGCGGCCTCGCCGAGCAGGACGTCGCTCGCGTCACGTCGCCGATCGGGCTGCCCCAGCTCGTGGGGAGTGAACCGGCCACGATCGCGGTGAGCGTGGCCGCCGATCTGCTGGTGCGCTTCGCCGCGTCGGATGCGGTGGCGCTGCAGGGGGGTGCCAGCCAGGGGTCGTCGCACGGAGAGGGGCGCCGGCGGCCGGGGTCCGTCCAGGCCTGACCCGCCGAGGCGGTACGGGGATCCGCCCACCCTGGTCCGGTGCTGGGCGCGACAGCCCTCCACGACGCGGGCGCGGCAGACGTGGGCACTCGGTCCGCGCCAGGGTCGGGACATGAGTCGACAGGACCGCGTGCGACCCAGAGATCCCTCGAAGAGCGGGATCGTCGGGGTCTCGGCGGCAGGGGCCGGTAGCCCTGATCGTCCTACCGTGGGTGCGTCCGGGGTGCCAGCGTTCTGAGGTGGGCGAAGACCGCGAGGGCGCTCGCCGCGACCACGACGGAGACCATGACCGTCGGTGGTATGACGTCGGCGCCTGCCTGGGCCATCAGCAGCATCGCCGCGACGATGCTGGCTCCCATCAGCATCGAGAACACCAGCCACGGGGCCAGCCAGAACAGACCGTGCTCGCGGCTCCTCAGGGCCCCGACTCCGCTGATGATGAAGCCTGGCAGCACCATCGACAGGTCGATCACGTGGATCGGGTTCACCCCCAGGCCCGCGTCGGCGAGGCTCGCCGGTGCCTGGCCCCCCACCAGGGCGGGCACCAGCTCACTCAGCCACAGGCCGGCGAACAGGATCCCAGTCGCGATGAGCACGTAGGCCGCGGCCTTCCTCGCGAGGCCGCGCGAAAAGGGCGGGGTGGCTCGGCGCAGTGGGCCGACGTGGAAGATCAGGGTCCAGGCGCTGAGGCCGAGGACGGCGACATACAGAAGGAACAACCCGTTGAGGTGGACCGCTACCGCGTAGACGATGAACGCATAGATCAGGTACAGCAGGGTTCCCAGCCAGATCAGCCCAGCCCGCACGGATCCTTTCTGGTAGTGCCGCGCGGCGACGAGGAGCACGATCACGGCCAGGAGGTTGCCGAGGTCCTGGCCCTGTGCCTGGGTGGCCCAGTTCTGCGTCTCCTGTGCGTAGACGCGGGGGTCGACAAGGCCGGCCACGCTGGACAGACCCACGAGCAGCGCGATGACCCCGGACACGACAAGAGCTGATCGGGGCTGGAGAGCCGCCGCGTCACGATGGGGCGGCGGCCCCCCGGCACCGTCGGTCCGGGTCATTCCCGCACGGTCGTCGACGCGGCGCGCACGGCCAGGGCGACGGCCGCAGCCCCGCCCAGGAGGAGCACCACGCCCATCGCCAGCAGCACGCCACCGGCAGGGGTCAGCCAGGGCAGGGTGGCGGCCACGTCGACGTGAGCGCGGAGTCCCGCGCTGCCGTCGGTCGCCATGACCACGACCACCCACGAGCCCGGTTGTGCTGTGATCTCGACAGACTGCAGACCAGGTCCGGACGCGCTGTCGACCCACACGTCGGCCTGCTCCGGCGGCGTCGCCGTAGCGTCACCACGGACGTCCTGCAGGTTCACCGCGAGGGGTCCGGTGACGACCGAGTGCTCCACGCCGGCCAGGTAGTTGGCGGCGTCGGCGGCTCGGGCGATCCCGACGAAGATGTCGCCCGCAGTGACGTTCTCGGCGCGGACCCGGATCTCGCCCAGCCCCTCGTCGAGGGCGACCCCCTCCAGCACCATCGCCTGGGTCGCGACGGCATACCCGTCGGTCTGCACCGTGCGGGTAGGGCTGGTCACCCAGCCGTCCTGGCGCGCGCCCATCAGCGCGGCCCCTCCGCCCATCAGCCCCAGGCCCAGCAGCACGGCCAGCGACCCGGCGACCACCGTCATAACCCCGCCCGTGGTCCAGCGTGTAATGGCCTGCACGGCGTCGGCACGGTCGAGCGTGCCGCCGTCGGGGGCCTCGCGGACGGGCACCTCACGGTAGGGGGTGTCGCGCAGCTCTTCGCCTCCACCCTGGTCCAGGCGGAACGGCGGGTAGGTGTCGGTCATCAGTCCGGCGTAGGCGGCGACGCGGAGCACCCAGCGGTTGAGCCCGATCAGCAGGTCGTAGAGACCCTGCGGGTAGCGACCGGTGAAGAGCAGCGCCAGCCCGGCCACCAGCGCCAGCAGCGCGATGAGCCCGCCGCCCTGCCAGGCCCACTGCACACCGTCGGAGGTCTCCCAGGCCCACCCTGCCGGGACCGTGTCGTTCACCTGGCGCAGCCCGTTGCTGGTCAGCACGGCGACGATCAGGTAGTGCGGCAGGGCCAGCAGCCACCACTTCACGAGGACGAGACCGCGCGAGAGGCGCTCGGGGTAGTCGACGTCGAGGTGGACGGGGTAGTCGGGGACGTCCTGGAGCGTGAACGGCGGGTACCTGTCGGTCCCCAGGGCTCCGTAGGAGTAGTAGGCCACCCGCCAGCTCCACCGCAGCACGCCGACGTTGAAGTCGAAGATCGCCCGCGGGTAGCGCTCGGTGGCGAGGATCGCGACGAAGGCGACGACGCTGAGGACGAGGAAGGCGGCCCACAGCAGCGCCAGCACGATGCCGTGGGGGATCACCAAGATCCATTTGACCAGCCACAACCCGCGTGAGGGGTGGTCCGGTCGAGGCTCGGCCGTGAGGTGGACGGGGTAGGCGGGAACGGTTCCCGCAGCGAGGACGAGAGTCATCGCGATCACCTTCTCCTGACTACTACACAGCGTAACGCTCAGCCTCTCGTCGGCGCCACCCAGGGACTGGCGTCAGCCTCCTGGCCTGATCGAGCCGATCGCGAGGAAGGAGAAGATCAGCACGTCCTGCCAGAAGTGGATGAACCACGCCCAGAAGAGGCCGCGCGTCTCGAGCATCGACCGACCGAGCAACCAGCCGAGGGCGAACGCCATCGCAACACCGACCAGTCCGTAGGGCACGCCGTAGTAGTGACCGATGCCGAAGTAGGCGGCGACCATGAGAAGCGCATGGCCCCGGCCGACCGGGCCCTCGAGCACGGAGAGGAACGACGCCCTGTAGGTGACCTCCTCGTTGTAGGCGTTGAGCGCGGCCGCGACAAGCACGACGGGAAGAAGGGGGGCCGCCTGAGCGACGAGGTCGACCGGCGGCGCCCCGGCGATGACGAGGAAGGCGAGGGTGCCCCCGCTGAGCGCAACTGCGGCGATCGGCCCGAACCGGCTCCAGCGCGTGCCCTCCTCCACCCCGAGCCAGCGCACCCGCTGCATGGGCGCAGACAGGTTCCCGGTGGTCAGGAAGAACCGCGACGGCCGACGACGGAGCACGAGAAGCGCCACCACCACCAGGACGGTCACCATGAGCCGCAGCGACTGCTCGGCGGGCATGTAGACGGCGAACGACGGATCGTTCAGCCACCTGCGGTAGGCGGGATGCTGATCCACCGCGGTGAAGACCAGCCACTCGGCGCCGACGAGGACGACGAACAGGATGAGGAACGGCCGAAGCAACCGCACCTCCCGCCAGACGATCGACAGGAAGAGGGCGGTCCCCAGCACCGCGGCGGAGATGAGCGCCGACGCGGTCGCCGACACCTCGACGCGAAAGCCCTCTTGCAGGATCGCCCGCGGGAGCAAGGAAACGAGGATGACGACCACCCAGGCGACGACGATGCCGGTGCGGCCGACTCTGGATTCCTCCGTCGTGACGACGAACATGGCCCTCTCCCGACGCCGGCGATCGCGGGCGGTGCGCCTGCTGGCCCACATCATGCCAGCGGCGGATCCGGCCGGATCCCGTTCTCGCCGCTCTCGTTGCTCAGCATCCGAGCTGAAGCACGAGGGGTCCCGGGGAAGAGCGCAGACGCGCCGATGGCCAGGCAGGAGGGTGGAGAACCAGCGCCGAGCGTCGGCTTTGTCAGCAAGTGCTCGCGATCGTGGCACACCTCGTGCTGCCTCCACCGACAGGTTCCGCCGAGTCGTCATGGACAGCTTCGGCACATGAAGGAGGACCCTCCCTCAGAAGGGCCCTCCTCCAGGGCCGAACGGCCCCTGAGATGCAAGGGGTCACGGTGTCCCGACCGTTCCTCTCGAGCACCACTCCTTTACGGTAACCACTCGCACAGAACCGCCGCAACCCCCCGAGGAGACCGACCCGCAGTGCCCGGTGTCGCGGGCACTCCGTGCGACTCTCCGCGGCCCATTGACACCTGGACGCCGGGGGAGAGAATGAGAGTGAGGCGCCATCTTCGGTGCTGTGCTGGGGGCAGCCGCGACCGAGGAGCACCACGGCGCCCCTGCCGGGTGAAAGGGAGCGCCATGGAACAGGTCATGTGGCTCGTCCTCGGAGTCACGGTGATGGGGGCCTCTGTGCGTGCTGGCCGGAGCAGTCGCGCACGGATCGTGGCGCGGGTCGCCCTCGGAACGCTGTTTCTCTTCTTCGGAGCGATGGTGAACGCCATCTACCTCATCACCGACCGGGACTCCTTCGCCGCGTTTGGAGAAATGTCCCAGTTCGCCTTCGTTCGTGACACCTGGGGCTCTCTTGTCACACCCAACACCGGCTTCTTCATCGGTCTGTTGATCGCTGGCGAGGCCACCGCGGGCCTGCTGGTCCTGTCCGGCGGACGACGCCTCGAGGCAGGCCTCGTCCTGCTCATGCCGTTCCACGTCGGACTGCTGTTCTTCGGGTGGTGGCTGTGGCTGTATGCCGTGCCGATGCTTGGCGCGCTCGTGCTGCTGCTCCGCGCGCAGCGTCAGCACCCGTCCGGCCACGCCCGTCCGCCCGGGGTGTAGACGGTTGACGGGGAGTCGCCACCGAGTGGGTGGCGTCGTGCGCGTCGGGTCTGAACTGTCCTGGAGGAGCTGGACCTCGCCGCTCCGGCGACAGCCCCCGGCCGAGCGGTGGTCACGCACGCCTGTCTAGCTGGGCGCAGTGGTGCCCGGGTCATGGACGATCAGCACACTCATCGGGGCATGCACGGCGACCCGGGCCGAGACGCTGCCACGCAGGAACCGCTGAACCGCGCCGAGGCCGCGGCCACCGACGACGACAAGATCGGCCGCTTCACGTCGTGCGACGTCGATGATCGCCGTGGCGGGATCATCGGGCACGACGTGCCCCGCGCAGTCCACGCCTCGCCCCTGCAGTCGCGCCAGGGCCGCATGCTGCCGTTCGTTCTCGGCGTGGTAGGGGTCGTAGGCGTAGCGAAACTCCTCGGGCAACTGCTGGAGGTGCTCCAGGAGTCGGGCGTTCGACTCGGGGTGGAACGCGGTCACCACGTGGACCGTCCCGTTGGGTCCGACCTGATCGGCTGCGGCCTCGACCGCCAGATCGGCATCGCTGGAGCCGTCGTAACCCACGACGACCGTGTGATAGACCATGTGAACTTCCCTCTCGGTCGCTCCATCGCGAGATGCGTCCAGAACAGGATCGCGCACCACCACGGTCGACAACAAGGGCGAACGTCACTTCGATCAGCCCGGTCTGGATCGAGGTCTGGCCCGAGCGACCCGCCGTGCGAGTTCGAGTCGTGGCAGACGGTGTGGAAGCGGCAACGTCGCCTCGCCGGCGACGGGACCTGGACCGGTTGCTGAGGCGTGCTGCTCACGCCCGTCGAGGCCGGCGGGGTCCTGGACCGAGATGAGAATCTGCTCACCGAACCCGTTGACCACGCCATCGGGCCCAGGCGGTGGGCTGACCACGAAGTTCCTCCAGCAGGCGAAGGCCGGGGCGGGTCCTGGGCGACAAAGCATTCTCTTCCCGCAGGCTCCGCAGCCTCCGCGGCCCTGCTGCGCTCGCGGCGGGGAGGCGCCGGTCGTCAGTCCGGTTGGGGGAGGTTGCGCGAGGTTGAACCCGGGTGGCACGTGTTCCCCGGTTACCGAAATCAGATCGCCCGGATCTGGTTGTTGCGGGGCTGGTGGGTGAGTTCGGCGAGTCCTTGGGCTTCGAGCAGAGGCGGAAGGTACATGCCGAAGCGACCCCGGTAACCCCTCCGCAACCCGTACCAGCCACCTTTCGGGTTGTCAGGGGACCGGCCCCACGCCTCCACGGTGCCCGGGGCGGGGTCCTTCTTCTCGTCGGCGGCGCCGAGGTCGATCCAGCGACCCTGCTCGCTGAGCCAGCGGTGCAGATCTCCCACCGCGCTCAGGTGGTAACGCAGGGTGGTCGAGCCCACCTGGCACACCAGGGCGGGTGGGTCGGACTCAGGGTCGGCGTACATCGTGTACGTCGATGAACCCGGGGCGGTCTTCAGCACCCACGGGTCGGTCGCGGTGCCGGATCCCTCAGCCACTTCTGACTCCTTCCCACCTGGCGGGGCGTCCTGCCGCTCTACGCTGGGCGCGAACGCGGCCTGCCGCCAGGATGGCACGCACACGGGCGCGTCCGCCACGGGGGGACCGGTCGGCGCCCACGTCAGTGAGCAAGGCCGGGCGAGTCAGGGCCCTCCGCACGGAGCGCGGCACTGGAACGGCTCCGCTCGTCGTAGCGTGGCGACGTCGTCCTTGACCATCCTGGGGTGCGCTGGGTTGATCCTCGGACTGTTCCTGGCAGATCGTGAACACGCTGGTCCCGGGGGGGTGCGAGGGCGTGGAACGGTGCCTTTTCCATCTCGGTGCCCTGATCCCAGGTGATCGAGCGCACCAGCTCTGGCGGCGTCTGCGCCGTCGCGTCTTCCTGTTTGCGGACGCCGCTGTTGCCGCAGTCCTGGGTTGCTGACTGCGGCTGGCAGCCAGCCTTCCCGCCCGACCGCGGGACAACCTCCCACGGCATCACCGCTGGCCGGTGCCGTTGTCGGGCAGCCGGGTGACCGTGGTGATGAGGATGCTGTCGGTGACTTCATGGACACCTGTGGTCAAGGTGGGTGGCCGCGGCTGAAGGTCCGTGGCGGGCGATCCCTCGAGACCGAGGGTGTAGCAGCCGATCGCCAGCTCGACGTCCGCACCGGCCGGCACCGACACCGCGACAGGGATGCTCCCCGCCGGGCTGAAGGCGACAACCCGCACCGAGGCAGGTGCTCCGCTCACGGCTTCTGGCACGTCCTGGCCGTTGACTGCGATGCCACGGATGCCGGCCCCGCTGCCCGCGTCCATGGTCAGTGCGTAGGCCCCGGCCGGTGGGGTGACCTCGACCGAGACGTCCCGTGCTTCGAGGGTGGTGACATCCGAGATGATCGTCACCTGTGGCAAGTTCAGCTGCTCTGTCGGGATCGTCGGAGCAGGGACCGTGCTGCCTGAGCTCGTGACACCTGCTTCGTGGAACGGGGAGGCCTCGAACTGTGTAGAGGTCCACTCGCTGTGGATGACTTGGCCGGTGTAGGCGTCCGGTTCCGCTGGGATAGCTACCCATCGCGCGGTCCCGGCATCGGCATCAGCGTGGTAGACCAACAGGTCGGGCCGGGGCCCGCTGCTGGCTGCGCTCGCGACGACTCCGACGGCGGCGAGGGCCACGGCCAGAGCGCCGACGGCTGCGGCCGGTCGCCAGCCGACGCGAGGTCGGGCCATGAGAAGCAGCGGAAGGACCATCGTGAGGGCCAGCCCGACCCACAGCATCGGCAGTGGAGTGGCCACCGGCAGCATCAGCTCGAAGCGGGCCGCCAGCATGAAGTACAAGGTCACGAGGGGACTGATCAGCAGCACGGTCGGGAGCGCGGCCAGGGTCACCGTGGCCAGGGTCACCCTTGGGGAACGTTCCCGAGCGGCGAGGACGACGAACCCGACGGTCGCCGCCAGGAGGGGCCACGTAGCGGCGTACGCGGCGTCCGGGAGGACGACAGCGAGGAGCAGCGCCACGAGGCTCCATCCGACCAGCGCCCCTGCCACCATTTCGAGTGCTCCGCAGCGACGCCGCAGCGGCCAGATGACGAGCAGCATTCCGGTCGCCCCCGCTGCGACAGCCGCAAGAACGTATGCCGTGCGGTCGTAGACACCCCCGTTGAGCGCGTCGGACAAGCGAGGGTCGATCAGGCGCGCTGCGAGCCACAGTCCGGTCGCGGCGAGGCTCCCGACAAGTCCGGCGAGGCCCAGACCAAGCCATGAAAGGACTACCCGGCGCAGGCGGACCCGACGGCGCTGCCAAGCAACACCGATCGCCCCCGCCACGGCCACAAGAGCGGCGATGGCCAGAGGCAGGGACCACGTCGAGGGGTACGCCACCGTGACACCGTTGATGACGGTGAAGGCTACGAGGTTGGCCGACTGGACCGAGTCCAGGTCCGTTTCTGCCAGCTGTTGGGCCAGCCGGACCACCGTGGTGCCGTACTCGGCGAGGGTGCCCTCGTGCATGCCGGCTGGGGTGTCGGTGCCCGCGTGGTAAGCGGGCAGACCCCCGACGATGACCAGCTCGAGACCGGCGGGCACGACCTCCTGGTACCGGCCAAGGTCAGCTCCTTGCCCGGTGGCGTTCAGTGGCGCGCCAAACGCTGTGTACACCACAGGCGAGGGAACCGCGTCGAGGTACTGGGTCAGCGCCCAGCCGTTGTCGGGGCTGGTCAGCGCCGGGGTCACTCGCCCGGCGTTGCCGACGCCTTCGGTGTTCACGGCCACCCGCACGTCGGTCATCCACGTAGCCGACTCGACCAGCGCCAGCGCGCCGAGCATCTCGTGCTCCTCGCCGTCCACGAAGGCTGCGACGACGTCGTGTCGGGGCGGTGGGCCAGAGGCCAGCGTCCGCATCGCCGCGAGCACACTGACCACGCCAGCTCCGTTGTCGCCTGCCCCGGCGGCGGTGGGAACGGAGTCGTAGTGCGCGGCCAGCAGGACCGCCTGATCCGCGTCCGGGCCTGTGCCCTCGACCCGGGCGATGACGTTGCTCACCGTGCCGGTCCACACGGAGTGGGGCGGGTCCGGGGCCATCGTGACCGTCTCTTCGTCCACCTGCGGCTCGAGCCCCATAGCGGTCAGCTCTTGCACCAGGTACTCCTTCACGACGGCCTGCTCGGCGCTGCCCATCGGATGCGGGGAAGCCGCCACAACGGCCAGGTCCTCGCGCGCGCGCTCGAGCGAGAAGCCGGCGACGGCATCCTGGGACGGGGTGGCCGGGGAGAGCAGTGGTGCGGTCCCGGCGAAGGCGGTTACCGCCAGCAGCGCTGCGGCGAGGAGTGTTCCAAGGGGGGACGATCTCCGCCGGACGGAGGGTTCCTGAGTTGGCCCCTGAGCAGGTGGCGAGGCAGGGCGGAGGGTGTGGGTCTGACTCATCGCACACCGACCGGCTCGCCGTCCATCAACCATTGGCTCAGCTCGGTCTGTCGCTGGTCGAGGCGGGTGCCGTCGTACCGGCCCTGGCGGCGGTCGCCGACGATGCGGCCGTCGACCATGGACAGCACCCGTTCGGTGCGGGCGGCGATCCGGGGGTCGTGGGTCACGAGCATGACCGTGGTGCCGTCGGCGTTGAGCTCGGCGAGGATGTCCATGATCTCGGTCGCGGCGGCGGAGTCGAGCGCGCCGGTGGGTTCGTCCCCGAAGAGGATGGTGGGGGAGTTGATGAGTGCGCGGCAGATGCCGATCCGCTGCAGCTGTCCTCCTGAGGCTTCGGAGACGTCCCGGTCCGCCAGTTCGGCGACCCCGGTGCGCTCCATGAGCTTCAGCGCGCGGTCGTTGAGCGCGGCGCGGGGCGCGAGCCCGGCCAGGTAGGCGGGCAGGACGACGTTGTCGAGCAGGCACAGGTTCTTGAGCAGGTGCACGTGCTGGAAGATGAACCCCATGCTGGTCAGCCGCAGGCGGGACAGCTCCTTCTGGCTCATCGCGGCGAGGTCCTGACCGGAGAACCGGACAGCACCAGCACTCATGGTGTCCATCCCGCTGATGGTGTAGAGAAGGGTGGACTTGCCGGACCCTGAGGGTCCCATCACCGACAGGAAATCGCCGTCGCGGACCCGCAGGTCGACGCCGTGCAGCACGGTCTGCCCGGAGAAGGACCTGGTGAGTCCGGTGGCCTCGAGGAGAGGTGGGTCGGTGGTCATGGCGGTCGCCTACTCGGTGGTGAGGGTGGAGATGCGGGCCTCGGAGATGGAGCGGGAGCTCGCGCTCGTGCTCAGGGCCACGGTCGCCAGCAGCGCCGCGGGCAGAGCCAGGTAGGTGAGCAGCGGGTCGACCGCGAAGTCGATCCGGCTGGTCCCCTGTCCCACCGACTCGAAACCTCCGAACATCCCCTCGAACATGAGGTTGAACAGGCCCTGGCCCAGGGTGTTGGCCGCCACGGTCCCGACGATCACGCCGAGCAAGAGCACCAGCAGCACCCTGGTCAGGTACTGGCGCCGCAGGCCGGGGTCGTCGGCGCCGACCGCGCGCTGGACGGCGATCTGTCCCGCGTCGCGGGCCAGGAGCATCCGGACGAACAGGGCGGTCATCAGGGCGGCTAGGGCGAGCGCCACGACGGCGGCGACGACGGCGGTGATGGTGATCTGCTCGGCGATCGGGCCGAGGGTCTGGACCCGCCACTGCTCGATGTCGGCGACGGTCGCGGGGGCGAACTCCGCCGCGTAGGCGGAGGCCATGTCGCCGGCGTCCGTTCCCGGGGCCAGCTCGACCCCGGCCATGTACCACATGACGTCGTCCTCGCCGGTGGGCAGCACGGACTTGGCCGTCTTCCCACCGTTGGTGATGTCCTGGTAGCTCCCGACGACCGACAGGTCCCGCGTCTGGGTCCCCACCCGGACGGGCAGGGTGTCGCCCACCTGGCGCCCCGTCTGGTTCATCGCGAGCAGGGACAGCGCGATCTCGGTGCCGTCCACGGGTGCCCGACCCTCGGCGTAGGTGAGCGGGAGCAGTGTGTGGTCACCGTTCTCGACGTAGAGGCTGGCCGTGTTCCCGTCCTTGTCGAGGGTGTCGTTGCGGGTGGTGACCATCGGGGCGAGGGCGGTGACGTCGGGGTCGGTCTCCAGCTGATCGACGAGGCGTTCGAAGTGCTCCGCCGAGGAGGGGGTCGCGTGCCGCAGGTCGATCCGCACGTCGACCCGGCCGGTGCCCATGTAGTTGATGAAACCGGGCGCGCTGGCCGTGGCAGCCGAGCTGATGGGCACGATGATGATGAAGGTGCTCACGGCGAAGACGAGGAACAGCAGCAGGTAGGTCGGCCAGCGGCCCACCACGTCCATCAGACCGAGGCGGAACTGCACCGGCATCCGCGATCGGTGCAACCGCATACCCGTCCTGGGCCGCCGGCCGGCGGTCCCCGCGCTGAGCGCGGCGACGGCGCTGATCTTGTCGAAGCGGCGGAGCAGCACGAGCACGAAGAGCACGAGAAGGGTGAGTGCAGCCAGGGCCGCCAGGACGGGGGCCACCCAGTTCCAGACGCTGGGGACCGAGCCCATGTAGCGGGTGATGTTGCGGGTGAGCACGGGGGTCAGGGCCAGCCCTGCGGGCAGGCCCAGGACCGTGGCGATCCCAGCCAGCAGGGCGTACTTGGTCAGGTAGATCCTCTTCACGCTGCGTCCGGGGACGCCGATCGCCTTGAGGACGCCGATCTCGCGGTAGTCCTGCTCGGCGGCGGTCAGGAACGAGAACCTCAGGCACAGCATCCCGACGACGAGCAGAAGCACGGCCACGAGGATGACGACGGCGGCCACCATCCCGTCACCGACCATGGTGAACATACGGAACGCCGCGGCGTCCACCATCTGACCGGCGGCGGGCATCCCTGAGTCCTGGTAGGCCTTCTGGAAGGCGGCGCTCTGGCTGGCGGGGTCGTGCAGCCAGAACTCGATGAGCTGCTCGATCTCACCGGTGTGCGCACGCACCTCCTCCAGGTCCGTCGCGGACACCGCGAGGCGCTTGGAGCTGGTCACCGCGGGGTTCATGATCGAGTCGCGGGCGAAGGCGCCGATCGTGAGCTCCGTGGCGTAGCCGTCCGGGGCAGTGATCTTCACGGGGTCCCCGACCTCCAGACCCGCCTCCACCTGGTAGATGACCGGCAGCACGATCGTGCCCGGTTCCACCTCGGTGATCGGCGCGTTGTCCAGGTCGAGCAGCAGGTCCCGCTCCGTGTTGGGCACCACCAGCGAGTTCTGCTGGATGTTGTCGGTCTGGGCCACGCCGTCGAAGAAGAGGTCCGCACCGCCGATGCCCAGCAGCAGCATGCTCTGGTGGTGGGCCACCTCGGGTCGACCGATTGCCCAGGCGTCGACCTGCTCCTGGTCGTAGGGACCCGCGTGCAGCTGCGCCACGTGCGGCGCCTCGGCCTGGGTCATCAGACTGCTCGAGGCTCCGACCAACCGGACCAGTGTCCCAGCGCTGGCGGTGGCCAGGACCACCGAGAGCATCATCAGCAGCACGAGGATGAGGGTGACAGTGCGGTTGCGGCGGAAGTCCCGGACGATCATGCGGGCGTACACGACGACCCTCCACGCCCCTGGCTGGGCAACGGACGGTCAGCCCATGGGACCGTCTGGGAATTGTTCATGACCGGGTCGCGCGCCACCTCTCTACTACTGACGATAGGAGAGAGACTGTCCTGACGCAAGGGCCTTCGCTCGCCTGTCCCGAGGGTGTGCAAACCTTAAGAGATGGGCCTCCGGCCGCCAGCTCGAGCAGGCCTCGGCCTCGCTGTGGTGCTCCTGGCGGCCTCGTGCCAGCCGCCCACGACCGAGCCTCCGGTGCGGGAGCAGGGCGCGACGGTGACCGACATGAACGCCGGCTACCCCGCAGACTGCCCGTCGCTGCCCGCCTACCTGCTCATCACCAGCGGTTCCACCCACGGGATCTGCGACAACGCTGACCCGGAGGCGCACATGCTCGACGGGCCCAGCATCTTCTCCTCGATCTCCGACGCAGGGCGACAGTGGCGGGTCTTTGCGGAGTCGATGGACACACCCTGTCGGCGGAGTGACACCTCGGACGACCGCTACTTGGTGCGGCACACCGCCGCGCCGTACTACACCAGCGAGCTGGACCGCTGCCAGCGCTGGCAGGTGCCTCTGGGCACCCCCGACGCGGGGGCGCTGAGCGAGGCCATCGACGCGGGCCTGCCCGCCTTCTCGCTGGTCGTGCCGGACCGCTGCAACGACATGCACGGAGGAGCCCCGTGCACGGGGGAGCGGGTGGCGGTGGGGGACCTCTGGTTGCAGGAGTGGCTGCCCCGACTCCTGGCTGGGCCCGACTACGCGTCGGGGTCCCTCCTGGTCGTCATCACCTGGGACGAGGCGCACAGCCGGCAGGGCAACCAGATCCCCACACTCGTCCTGCACCCCAGCCTGGCCGGCACGGAGATCACCGAGCCCCGGGACCACTGCTCCACGCTGCGGACCGTGACCGACCGGTTGGGACTGGATCCTCTCGGGTGCGCGGCGGACGCCACACCGCTGGTGCCCCCCGGCTGATTGACCGGCGGGCCGGTCCACCCTCCGCCGAGGGACTGATCAGCCGGTCCAGACCGAGGCTGCGCCCGAGTGCCCCGCGAGGGTGACGGCCGCCGTGGTCAGCAGGGCCACGGCCACGGCGACCACCTGGGTCACGCGCGTCAGCCAGGCGGGCCAGCCGGAGGTCCAGCGCCCCCGGGCGTAGGGGGAGGTCAGGAACCACATCAGGAGGCTGACCCCGGCAAGGAACAGGCCGGCCGTCCCTGCCTGCTCGCCCCACTCGGCATGGTCGTGGACGGTCTCCGTCTGGTAGGCAGCGCTCGTCTCCTCCAGGACCTCTCCGAGGCTCTCGGTCACGCGCAGCGCGACGGCTCCGAGGATACCCAGGGCCGGCAGCCCCCAGCCCAACCAGTGTCGGAAGCGCGGCAGGACCGCGGACACGAGCAGGGCGGCGGCAGCGAGCAGGCAAGGACGACACCGAAGTGGACCGCGAGAGGGTGAAGCGGAATGCCCTGCAACATGGAGAAGTCCTTTCAGAGGCCGGGGCGGGGGCCAGCGCCGGTCGCGCGAGCATCCGCTGCCCCATCCAACCGCAGCTGCTTTCTCGTCTGCTCGGTCGGTTGAGGCCAAGGGGACGGGCTCCGCTTCCCGAGCGCTCCGGAGACCGCGCGCAGAGGGCGCCCTCGACATGCGGGAACTGAAAATCTGGTGTATGTCGAGACACGGCATTGTGGCCTTGTGCGGCACGAATGCGCACGGTGGCATGTGCGTCCGTCGGCGGGTTCCGAGGACGATGTAACAGTTTGGCAAAGTGGCGCAGTCTGCCCTCTCTCCTGGGCTACTGTTCACGGGCCGAGTCGGGAACGACATTGAGTCACAAGTGGGGAGTCGCTGCATGTACAAGGTAGGTGGCGGAAGTGCCGTCATAGGTGGGGGAAGCCTCGCATACACCGGCGCCCCTCTTTTCGCATATGCGTTGGTCGGGGTCATGCTTCTGGTAGCTGGACTTCTGGCGTACCGATTCGCTTCAGTCCGCAGCGCCGAGCGCTAGTCGTGGGTAGGCATCGCTCCGAGAACCCTTCTGATCGTGACCTCGACATCGCAAACCGCGGGCCCCTCCTGTCGCCCGGTGGGCAGTCGCACCGGAGGCCCTCGCGAGGCACAGCTGTTGTCCTGTTGTTCGCTGCGGTCGTGCTCCTTCTCGCGGGTCAGGCCGTCAGGTCGTTCGAGGCGTCCGCACAGGCGCTGGTCCTCAACCTGGTGGGTGTGCGCGCTGACGCGCTCGGGCAGGCTGTGATCTTCCCCCTGCAGGGTCGGTGGGTGGGTGTGGCGTTCAGCCTCGGTTGCAGCGTGGCACCGTTGACCGCGCTCTTCCTCGCGGGTTCCGCGGCTGCGGCGTGGATGCGCCCGCTGAGCTATCGGTCGGTGCTGATCGGGGTAGGTGCGCTAGCACTCGTCTTCATGGTCGCCAACCAGTTGAGGATCGCCACCATCGTCGCGATGATGCGCACGATGGGCTTTGAGCGTGGCTACGAGGTCAGTCATATCTTTCTGGGTTCGGCGATCAGCACCATAGGATTCGTCGCTGCCGTCGTCCTCTTTGTGCGGTTGGTGCTTCGTGAGCCGACGGTCCGCACCCCCGGAGCTCTATGAGTCCGCTCGAACTGGGGCCGTGGGTCGATGTCCTGGCTCTCGCGCTGTGCATCACTTTCCTGGGTTACGTCCTGGCGATCCTGCTGCCTTTCATGCGTCAGGAGCCGACGGCTCCCGGTGATCCCGGCACCATGGAGTGGCACCTCCTCGTACCGTGCCTCGACGAGGAGGCGGTGGTTCACCGGACCGTGACCCGGTTGCGGCAGATGCACCCGACTGCGCACGTGTGGGCGATCGACGACGATTCGGGGGATTCGACCCTCGCCATCCTTGAGGGACTTGCCGAGGCGGATCCTCTCGTCCACGTGATCCTCCGCACCGCGCCCGAGGCGAGGCTGGGGAAGGGGGCCGCGCTGAACGCAGGCTGGCGAGAGGTGCGCAGGTATCTGCGCTCGGCCCACGGGCCTGCGTACCGCAGGCTGCGTGAGCGGGTCATCGTGGGAGTCATCGATGCCGACGGTGTGCTGGCCCCCGACGCGTTCGTCGCGCTGAGCGGCCCCTCGATGTTCGGGGACCCGGCTGTCGGCGCTGCGCAGGTGCAGGTGCGGATGGTCAACAGGGGTGTCGACGGCCGGATCGACGCCTCCGACCCGGCGCCTGCTGCACGGCTGAGGCGGTTGCTCGTCACTCTCCAAGATCTGGAGTTCCGCACCGTCATCGCGGCCATGCAGCACCTGCGGCACACGATCGGATCGGTCGGCATGGGCGGGAACGGCCAGTTCACCCGGCTCTCGGTCCTCGACGAGATCGCGCAGGATCACGGCACTCCCTGGCACGGCGCGCTGCTGGAAGACTTCGAGCTGGGCCTGCACGTGTTGCTCACCGGGCGCAGGAACGAGTACTGCAACGACGTCTGGGTCGCGCAGGAGGGGCTGCCCTCCATCCGCTCCCTGGTGCGGCAACGCACCAGGTGGGCACAGGGAGGCATGCAGTGCCTGCGCTACCTGGGCACGGTGCTGCGCTCGCGGCGCATCACCACCCCAGCTGCCCTGGAGATCTGCTACTTCCTGCTGATCCCCTGGACGCAGCTCGTCGGGTCGGTGGTCTACACCGCGGCGTGGGCGTTCGTGCTCAGCTACGCCCTCAGTTCCACCGGGGGAGTCGCTGGCTGGTTCGCCGGTGGGGCGTGGGGGCTGATCCCGCTGATCCTGGTCTTTGGGATCGGGCCCCTGGCCCTCTGGGGCCCGGTCTACCGGCTCAAGGCCGAGCCGGGGACGGGTCGCGTGCAGGCACTGCTGCTCGGCCTGGCGTACTGGTTGTACAGCTACCTCATGATCATCTCCGTGTGGCGGGCCCTGGTCCGCATGGCACGGAGCAGGAGCGACTGGGTCAAGACCGCACGGGTCTACCAGGGATTCCGGGCGGGGACGCTCCCGTCGCAGTACCAGTCCCAACCAACCTCGGCGGGGGTGCCGGCGAGGAAGCCGGCAGCACCGCTCACGCATCTCACCAAGGAGAGACATGACCACCCCGAGAACCAGATCCACCGCGCGACGCCTGGCGCTGGCCACGACCGCCGCCGGCGTGGCGTCCGTGCTGGCCGCCACTGGCGCCATGGGTTCGCCCTACGCGACGCAGGCCAGCGCGACGGCTCTCTACCTCAGCGTCCTGGACCCCGCGCTCGTGGTCGACACCGGGACCGAGGTCGCCGAGAACGACGGGAGTGAGGAGAGCGTCAGCGCGTCCGAGCAGCCGCTGGTCGCGCTCCTGGCCGGGCAGGACGTCCTGAGCGCAGGAGTGCTCGGAGAGGTGGCGGTCGCGAACAACGACGGCACCAGTGCCGCCTGTGCCGGCGTCGCGGGCGAAGGTGGGGCGGTCGAGATCGGGGACCCTGCCGGGTGCGTCACCCCGGGCAACAGCCCCGTCGTGCTCAACCTGGTCGATGTCGCGGGCCTGGTCAGCGCGCGCATCGAGGCCGACGCCATCAGCGCAACCTGTGCCGGCCTGGCCGACGGCACCACGTCGGGTGGCGTCGAGCTGGTCAACGCCCGTCTGATCGTGGAGCAGCCGCTGCTGCTCCCCGACCTCGTCGTCGCCCTGGACACAGACGTGGCCCCGAACACGAACCTGCTGGATGTCCTGGACCCCACCGTGGCTGCCCTTCTCTCACCGCTCGTCGAGGTCATCCTCAACGAGCAGGTGCCGCTCGACCCGGCCGAAGAGGGTGACGGGTACTACGGCGGGTTGTCGGTGACGGCCATCAGCGTGGACGCCCTCGGCGACGCCCTGGCCGATGTCGAGCTTGCCAACGTCACGTGTGGCCCCAGCGCAGACCTGGCCATCGTGCCGGTCGTCCCGCTTGCCGGTGTGCCTGTGGCGCTGGGCACGCTGGCCGTCGTCGGGGCCGGTACGGCACTGATCGCACGTCACCGCCGCGGGTCGGTCGCCTGACCGATCCAGCAGCTGCAGTTGACGCCCGGCGACCCAGCACCGCGGGTCGCCGGGCGTCATCGACGCCCCGGCTGTGACCGGACTCCGAGGTCAGGTGCCGGGGGAGTCCACGGTGCCGTCGTTGAACGGCAGGTGAGGTGCGAGCGCGGGGAAGACGACCTGGAACAGCACCAGCACCGCCGCGACGCCGAGCAGCCCTACCAGCGTGACTCGCAGCCACGTCGGCCCAGGCGTCACCCGCCAGATCCAGCCGTACATCAGCGGCGACCCGTCCGGTTGTCGGCGCGGATCTCGGGGGGAGGTCCTTGGTCACGGGGGACGGACCGCTCCAGCACTGCGTGCGCAACGAGGCGCTCCTCCGCGCTGAACTTGGGGTGGCACGCGGTGAGGACCATCGACGCTACGCTCGCAGACGCCTCAGGGTCCCCAGGGACGGGGGCGAGGACCTGCCAGCGGGTGGGCTCGACCACCTCGAGACCCTCGATGCGGTACACGTGGTAGCCGCCCTCCGTCTCCACGACGATCGGGTCGCCATCCTTCAACTCTTCCAGGTGCCACAGAGGCCGTCCGTAGGTCGTGCGATGGCCGGCCACGGCGAAGTTGCCCACGGCTCCCGGGGCACCAGTGCCCGGGTAGTGCCCCAGCACCCCTTCGTTGAGAACATCGGGGCTCGTTCCCTCCTTGACCACCCGTACCTCACCGATCGTCGGCAGATGGACGACGCCGATCGCCTGGTCGTGCACGATCGACGAGGCGGGCGGTTCCACGACCCGCTCTGGCGCGCGATCCCTCGCGGCGCGTTGGTCCGGGAGTGCCTGCGGTGGGTCGTCCAGCTCGCCACGCACCTGCACCAGCAGATCCTCGGCCTGCGCGTTGGCCTGCACGTCGGTCCACCACCCCTGCCACACGACGAAGAGGAGGGTGAGTGCGCCCAGGGTCACGGCGAGGTCTCCGACCGCCCGCAGCGTCGTCCGTAGCATCATCAGGAGGCCCGACCCGCCGGCAGCAGGGGAGAGAAGTCCTCGGGCCTTGGCCCAAGGTTGAACCAGTGCCGGAGGGCGGCGACGCTGCGGGCGACCGCGCGTCCGTCCCCGTAAGGGTTGACCGCCCGCCCCATCGCATCCCGTGCGGCTTCGTCCCCAAGAAGGCGCGACACCTGCGAGACGATCCGCGCTTCGTCCACCCCCACCAGGCGAACGGTTCCGTACTGCAGAGCCTCCGGGCGTTCGGTGCTTGAGCGCATGACAAGGACGGGCTTGCCCAGGGCCGGACCTTCCTCCTGGACACCACCGCTGTCGGTGAGCACCAAGCTGGCGCGCTGCAGAAGCTGACAGAAGTCGCCATATGTCGCGGGCTCGATGAGGTGGACGTTGGGGGCATCCTCCAGGTGGCGGCGCAGCACTGCAGCAACCTGCGGGTTTGGGTGCAGGGGAAGGACGATGTCGTGGTCGCGGTGGTCTGTGGCGATGGTCGCCACCGCGCGGGCGATCGACTCCATTGCCGCGCCCCAGGACTCGCGACGGTGAGCAGTGACGAGGACGAGCGGCCGGTCGAGGGCAGCCAGGTCCCGAAGTCTGGGGTCGCACCAGGGTCGGTTGGCCGCGATGACGAGGTGCAGAGCGTCGATGACCGAGTTGCCGGTGACGACGATTCGCTCAGGCTCGACACCCGCCCGCAGCAGGTTGTCTCGGTTGCCGCTCGTGGGGGCCAGGTGCAGGGCGGCCACCTGCGTCAGCAGGGCGCGGTTCCCCTCCTCAGGAAATGGCGCCGCCAGGTCCCCCGTGCGCAGTCCCGCCTCGAGGTGAACGACAGGAACTCTGGCGTAGAAGGCGGCTAAGCCCGCCGCCAGTGCAGAGGACGTGTCGCCCTGGACGACGACGGCGTCGGGCCGGACGTCCACGAGGTCCTCGGAGACCCCCTGCAGGGTACGCACGGCAACGTCCACCAGGGTCTGCCCGGGACGGTGGATCTTCAGGTCGTGGTCAGGGACGATGCCGAACACCTGGTTCACCTGGTCCAGAACTTCGCCGTGCTGACCGGTCAGCACGACACGAACCTCAAAGTTGGGGTCTTCGAGCAGCCCCAGAACCAACGGCGCGCACTTGATCGCCTCGGGCCGTGTCCCGTAGACCACTGTGACCCTGCGCGGAATATGCAACGCCACACGCCCCCCTCGTCGATCATTCCTTCGTCGACCGACCTTAACCGAAGCCAGCCTCCCGCCTGCGCAGGGGACCGAGCCGTGTCAGCCGGGCGAGGCTCTGATATTTCGGCGGCAGTGCGCCGCCTGGGTTCGCCGCTGAGGGAGGACAGTGAGCTCGCGTGCTACGGGTGTCGAGGGGGCCCGCTTGGGCGCCGCCCCAATTTTTCCGTTATCTGCCTCACCTGCGCCCTCAATACTGGGAGCTCTTCTCACCCTTGGGGGTGAAACAATTGGTGTGATACCCAAAATTTCCCGAGTACCGTTTGGATTCAGACAGGTCGCGGAATGGCGATCCGTCACGGACGCCCCCGGCCTGCGCTGCACCTGCGCTTTCGATCACGTGCGAGCACAGCACTCGACTTCAACAAAGGACAACTCATGTCGAACACCACTGACCACGCTACCCACAACCACGTCGCTGCCCGTCTGGGCACCGAGACCAAGGCGTCCACGAAGACCACCGAGTTCTTCGTCTACCTGGCCGCCGTCGCCGCCATCGTCATCACGGCCTTCGTCGTCGGGGACAACGGCACCGACGGCGGCGGGGAGGGTGACCCCTTCGGCGCCGAGCAGGCGATGCGTTACATCACCTTCCTCACCATCGGCTACATGATCGCCCGCGGCCTGGCGAAGTCCGGCAGCCGTGAGAGCTTCGCTGCCCGCGACAACGCCTGACGAATCCGCACTCAGCGCTGGCCTCGCGGCCATGGGCCGACGGGCCTGCGAGGGGCCGGCCGACGCACCAGCGTCGGTCGGCCTTCGTCGTTCCACCACAAGGACTCGGTCAGCGCGTCGGTGTCCGCGCGGACATCGCTGACCTGCGGTGACCGGCCGACGACCACCCCGAGGGACGGGTCGACGGTGAGCACCTGCTGGGTGGGACCGACGGATTCACGAAAGACTGTCGACGCAGCCCCCTCTCAGTCGTAGACTCCGAGGAACATCAGGCCGCCGAGAAGGCACCGGTCACTCGGTGGTGGGGACACCAAGGTGGGTGAGCAATGACCGAGCGTCCGACAACGTCGCCCGGCGGGCAGGCCGTGGACGAGCAGCACTCCGCTCTTCTCAGCCTCCATGCCCGCGCCGCCGACCACCTCCCCGACCCTGGCCTGATCCCGGGCTTCCGGCGGGTCGCGACGGGTCCCGCCCTGCGCACGCTGGCGGCGGCATCGACCGACGACGTCCCCGTCTCGGCGCGGCTCGGTGTGCTCGGCGACCTGGCCCGGGCCGGGTTCCCGGAGTGGGAGACCGAGGAGCAGGCCTACCGCGAGCTCGCTGACTCGGTGGCCTCAGCCCGAGACGGCGTTGCCACCGACCACCTCCTGGAGGACCTCAGGCACTCCGCGGGCGAAGATGTGCGGTTCTCCACCCTTCGGTCCGGTCGGGCGCTCCCGCATGAGGAGGCGGCCTTCGTGGGCGAGGACGTCTGCACGGTGCGGACCGTGCAGATCGGTGGTCTCGAAGCCACGTGGGTCTTCTCAGAGTTCGAGACCGACGCGCCGTTCGAGAAGGTCGCCGAGTGGATAGACCCTCGCAACTGGCCCCAGCGGGGACCGTTGCTCTTCAAGGCCATGGACCTCGTCGGGGCGACACGACCGGTGGACCTCGGTCCGCCGGGGGACGTGCACTGGCACGCCATCTTCCGCGAGGAGGTCCAGCTCGTGACCAGGGTGCACACTCTGCTGCACTGTGACTACTGGCGGGAGGGCGACCGCGCGGCCGGCATGACCTACGACCTGGCACTGAGCCTCGACGACGAGATCGACGTGGACCGAGGGTTCCTGCTCGTCAACGACGTGGGGCCTGTGCGCCGTGTCAAGGCCCTGAAGATCGTCGGCTTCAAGAAGTCGCTGTGGGACACGCTCGCCGGCCTGGTCTGCCCGTTCTGGACCGACTGGGTGAAGGCAGCCGTCCAGGGAGGGGGGACCAGCACACCCACGACCCCCGGGCCTGCGACCACGACTGGCGAGGACGTCGACAGCGGCAAGGACCGCTGCCCGTGGTTGGACGCCTCCGAGGAGTGGATCGACTTCATGGGCGAGTCCGCCCGCAGCTATCTCGACCTCTTCGAGGACATGGGCAAGAAGGCCGCGCCCGGCGCCACCACCAAGGACCTGGCGGACAACGGCCGTCGACTCTTCTCCCAGCTGGCCAAGGACTGGGCGCAGGCATGGACCTTCGGGCTGGAGACGATGGGCGAGGTCGCAAAGAAGGGCATGGAGGAGGGGATCTTGCCACCTGACAGCTCACGGACGGGTGCTCAGGCCGCCAGCAGCACCGGCCCCGCCGCCGCACCCGGCGCCCAACCGGCTCAGGTCAGCACCGAGGCCACCGAAGGCACGGTCATCCTCCTGGAGAACCTCGCGACGGAGGACTCTCCGAGCGTCTCCGACCTCGTGTCGATCGAGGCAGGGGGAGCCCTCATCCCGGCGGGCGACATCACCACCGACGTAGAGACGATCGGGGGGACCGCACGCGGGGTGCGCCTGACCGTGCCGACCGGGTCGCTGTCGCCCGGGCTCTACGTCGGGCAGGTCACGTCGCGGCCCGAGGCATCTCCGGTGCCCGTCCAGCTCTACATCTCCCGGTCGAGCCCGGTCTGACGCCGTGGTGGAGGTCGGCACGTCCGCAGAGTCGAGGCTGAGCCGACTGCTCGAGCGGTTGCTGAGCTCGGCGGAGGCGTCGCTGGTGGCCGGTGATCTCGAGCAGGCGCAGGCCACCGCAGAAGAGGTACGAGCGGTCGACGACGACAACGAGCGCGCCGCATCGATCCTTGGCCGGGTCGCGGCCCGACGGGCAGGGCCGTGGGGGGAGCGGGCGCTCATGACGCTCCTCTTCTCCGACCTGGTGGGTTCGACGCAGCTCTCGGAGCGGGTGGAGCCCGAGCAGATGCGGGACCTCTTCGCCTTCTACCGGATGACGGCGGGCGAGGCTGTCCAGCGCTACGGCGGTTCGCTCATCCAGTTCTACGGAGACGGGGTCCTCGCCGGGTTCGGCTACCCCCGGCCCCACGAGGACGACGCCCGCCGTGCGGTGCTCGCCGGGCTCGACATGGTCGTGGCGATGCACGACGGACGAGCAGAGCTGCAGCGCCGGGTCGGCGCCTCGGCCGACGTGCGCGTCGGCATCCACACCGGCCGGGTCGTCGTCACCGGCCAACGGGGGGAGGCCGCGCTCAGCGCCGGGGACTCCATCCTGGGTGTGACCCCCAACCTCGCGGCCCGGATCCAGGGCGTCGGGGAGCCGGGCACGGTGATCATCAGCGACGTCACCCGGCAGCTCGTCGACGCCGACTTCTTCCTGCGTTCGCTCGGCGAGCGTCAGCTGCGCGGGATCTCCCGCCCGGTGGAGATCTTCGCCGTCGAACGCCCGCGGTACGCCGCTGCCCGGTTCACCGCAGACCGATACCGGCAGGCCGGTCTCGTCGGACGGGAGGAGCCGGCCCACCGGATGCTCACCGCGTGGGAGGCGGTCCTTCAGCACCCGGCGCAGCCCGGAGCCTTCTTCCTCGTCGCCGGCGAGGCGGGCATCGGCAAGTCCCGCCTCGTCGTCGAGCTGCTCGACCGGGTGCAGGCAGGAGGAGGCGAGGTGCTCGGGGCGGGATGCCTGCCCTACTACGCCAACGTCCCCCTGTGGCCGGTGGCCAGGATGCTGGAGCGCACGCTCGGGGTCGCGGACCTCCCAGGGGACAGCGCCACGGTGCGGGCCACGCTGGAGCGGCACCTTGACTCGCTCGGTCTGGAAGTGGCGGGCTTCGTGCCCGTCCTGGGCCCGCTCCTGCAACTCCCCGCGGACCCGGCCTACCCCGCTCTCGAGCTCGACCCGAGCGCCCTTCTCGAGCTCACCCTGGTACGCCTCGTGGAGTGGATGGGCGCCCTGGCGGCACGGACCCCCCACCTCCTCGTCGTGGAGGACCTGCACTGGGCCGACCCGTCGACCATCGAGCTGCTGCACCGGGTGGTCGGCCAGGCTCCGCCGTCCCTCCTCACGGTGGCCACGACCCGTGAACCCGGCAGCGTGCCGTGGCGCGGAGACGTCGACGTCGTCGAGCTGAGACGACTGGACGACACGGCCGCGCGGCAGTTGGTCGGCAACCTCATCCTTGGCCGGGAGCTTGACGAAGAACACTGCGCCGAGATCGTCGAGCAGGCCGAGGGCAACCCCTTGTTCGTCGAGGAGCTCACCCGCTCGTGGCTGGCGGAGAGCCGCACCGAGCCCATGCCCCTACGGTTGCAGGAGCTCTTCACATGGCGCCTGAGGGCTCCCGGGGTCAACCTGCGGGTCGTCCAGGTCGCGGCCACCATCGGGCCGGCCTTCCGGGCCTCCGTCGTCTCGGCGGTCGTCGGGGACGCAGAGGTGGTGGAGGCACAGATCCGGCTTCTTGTCGACGAGGGCATTGTCGAGCCTGCCCCCACCGCGGGCGCCTACCGGTTCCGGCACGCCCTCATGCGCGACGCCGCCTATGAGACCCAGGTGCTCGACGTGCGGCGCAGCACGCACGCCTCCGTCGCTGACGTGATGACCGAGATGGGCAACGAGCCCGCGCTGGTGGCGGCCCACCTGGACCTGGCCGGTCTCGACGTCCGGGCAGCGGCCACCTACGTGGTGGCGGCGCAGGCGTCCCAGGCTCGGGGTGCGCACACGGAGGCGACCCGGCTGCTGTCCCGGGCGGTGGAGCTCTACGAGGCCATGCCCACTTCCGAGGAGCGGGACCTCGGCGAGCTCGGAGCGAGGATGCTCAGAGTCTTCAGCGTGAGCTCCGTGCGCGGGTATGCCGCACCGGAGGTCAAGGCCGACCATGCCCGGGCCGAGGAGCTCGCCGAAGGTCTCGGCCCCAGGCCCGAGGTGCTGCCGTCGGTGGTCGGTATCTACGCCTACCGGCTCACCAACGGCGACGTCCCCACAGCCCTCGGTCTGACCCAGCGGCTCCTGACGATGACGCGTGACCCGGCCTTCTCCTGGTTCCAGCCCGAGGTCGACGACTGCGCCGGGTTCGTGCAGCTCTATCTCGGCAACCTCGCGGCGGCCCAGAGCTTGCTGGAGCGCTCGGTGAGCGGGTTTCGGGCCCGGCCGCAGGACGCCGAGATCGTCTCGCCCTACTGGCCCCTACCCAACGACCCGCTCGCGGCCGCGGAGATGGGGCTGGCCTGCATCGCGTCCCTGCGCGGTGAGGACGCCGCAGCCGCCAGGCACGAGGAGGAGGCGATCCGACGGGCTGAGGAGGTGGGTTTCCCCCGTGGCCCGTTCACCGTCGGCTTCGTCAAGACCTACGCCGCCTGGGTCCGCCAGTTCCGGGGGGAGGACGACGAGGCACGCGCACTCGGTGCCGAGGTGGTGGCGATCGGTCAGAAGCACGGGTACGCGTACTGGGTCGTGCTCGGGTCTGCCTACGTCAGCGGGCGACCCGACGACGCGCCCAGCCGACGTTTCCTGGAGGACACCGTCGGGACGCTCCGGCTCATGGGCCACGAAGCCTTCCTCGCCTCGTTTCTGCTCTCCCTGGCCAGGATGACGGCTCAGGCCGGGGACGCGCAGCGCGCCCACGAGCTGATCAACGACGCGTTGCAGGTCGCCCACAAGACCGGGGAGATGCTGCACGTGCCTGAGATCCTGCGCCGCCGGGCCGCGTTCTCGTCGGCCCGGGGGGGCGAGTCCGACGAGACGGCCGCGGACCTCGTCGCGGCTGTCGCCGTCGCGACCGAGCAGGGTGCCGTCGTCTCCCGGTTGCGGGCGGCCGTCGACCTCGCCCACGTGGCAGTGGAGCACCGGCCACCGGACTGGTTGGACCTGCTGACGGCGGCCAGGAGCGCGGTGCCGAGGACCTTCACCTCCGCCGAGACCGTCGCCGCCGACCTGATCCTGTCCGGCTGACCCATGGCCGGGGAACGGGTCGTCGTCCTCGGTGGCGGCATGGCGGGTCTGACCACCGCCTGGGAGCTGACGTCCGGGCCCTGGCGGGATCGGTTCGAGTCCGTCACCGTCTACCAGCGCGGGTGGCGACTGGGGGGCAAGGGGGCCAGCAGCAGGGGCGAGCACGCCCGTATCGAGGAGCACGGCCTGCACGTGCTCCTGGGCTACTACGACGCGACCTTCCGGGTGATGCGGGAGGTCTACGCCGAGCTCGACCGCGGCACCACCGACCCGGCCTGTCCGCTGCGCACCTGGCGCGACGCCTTCGTCCCGTCCGGGGACATCGGCCTCGTCGACCGCCACGGGTCGACCCTGACGCCCTTCGTCACCCGTCTCACCGGCAACGACCTGCTCCCTGGAGAGCTCGGCGCCGAGGACCGACCGCTCCGGCCGATGGACGTCGCCGTGCGCGCGGTGAGACTCCTCGCGGACTTCCACGGCGTGCTCCGCGGGTCGGACGCGGCGGCCGAGGTCTACCTCAGCACCTCACCGCGGCCGCGGGGCCCGTCCGTCGACCCCACCCTCCTGCTCCGGGCGGGTGGTCTGACCTCCCTCGCCGCGCTGGCAGAGCTCGTCGAGCGGGGTGCCCACGTCGTCGGCGCCGCTGGCCTCGACGAGAGCATGGTCGGCCCGATCGCCCGGATGCTGCGGGCCTGGCGGGCCGAGATGCGGTCGATCATGCTCAGCAGCGCCGAGGCGCGACGCACGTGGGAGCTGGTCGACCTGGTGTCCGCCACCCTGGTGGGGATGCTCGCCGACGGACTGCTGTCGGGACGCGGCTACGAGCGCATCGACCACCTGGACTACCGGGACTGGCTCGCGCAGCACGGCGCGGCACCGGCGACACTGGACTCACCCATCGTGCGGGGCATGTACGACCTGGCGTTCGCCTACGAGGAGGGCGACCGCTCCAGACCCCGGTTCGCCGCCGGTCTGGGGCTGCAGCTCGCCAGCCGGATGCTCTTCGACTGCAAGGGGGCGATCTTCTGGCGGATGCAGGCCGGGATGGGTGAGGTCGTCTTCGCGCCCCTCTACGAGGCTCTGGTGCGCCGCGGGGTGCAGTTCCGCTTCTTCCGACGCCTCGACCGGCTGCAGCTGTCACCCGGGGGCCGCGACGTCGCCTCGATCGAGCTCACCCGGCAGGCGGAGCCGGCCGCCGGGCGCCTTCAGTATGAGCCGCTCGTACGCCACAAGGGGCTGCCGTGCTGGCCCGCCGGACCCCTCACCGACCAGCTCGAGGGTGAGCCGGGCCCAGATCTGGAGACGCACCCCCCGCTCGCACCCGCCGCCGGCGTCCCAGAGGTGCTCCGTGCCGGTCGGGACTTCGACGTGGGCGTGCTGGCGGTCTCGCTCGGGATGGTGCCGCTCGTCGCCGCCGACCTCGTGGCGACCCTCCCGGCGTGGAAGCTGATGACCACCGAGGTCGCCACCGTGGCCACGATGGCCGCCCAGCTGTGGCTGGAGGTCCCGGAGGCGGACCTCGGCTGGCGCGGGCCGACCGGCGTCACGTTGAGCGGGTTCGGAGACACCTTCGACACGTGGGCGTCGATGCCGCACCTCTTGCCGCGCGAAGGCTGGCCCACGTCCGCGCCGCCCCAGGCCTTGGCCTACTTCTGCGGCGCGATGCCGGAGGCCCCGGACGCCGCCACCGGGGAGCGGTTCGTCCGCGAGACCCTGACACGCTTCCTCGACGAAGAGGTGAGCGGCCTGTGGCCGGAGGCGGTCGACGGGGCAGGTTTTCGTTGGGACCTGCTGCGCGACGACGAGGGGCGACACGGTGCGGACCGGCTGGCAGCGCAGTACCTGCGCGCCAACCTGGACCCGTCCGACCGCTACGTCCAGTCACTGCCGGGGACCGGTCCGCACCGGATGGCCCCCGACGGCACGGGGCTGACCAACCTGGCCGTCGCCGGCGACTGGACGGCGTGCGGACTGGACGCCGGTTGCCTCGAGGCTGCGGTCCGGTCGGGAGTGCTTGCGGCCCGTGCCATCCGGTCCGGAGCGCTGCGGGCCGACCCGCATCCGGAGGGGGCGGCGTGAGCGTCGGCAGCGAGGCCGCAGCCCGCGCCCTACATCTCATCAGCGAGGTGCAGGCCTTCGGTCTGGCCTCTGCTGCCGCTGTCGCCGAGCGTTACATCCAGACGGTCGACGGCTACCTCGGGCAGCGGCCTCGCCCGGGGACCGACGCGTCCGACGACGACCCCGCCGGCAGCCCCCTGTCGAGGAACGCCGAGCGGATGGTGCGGGCCGGGTCGGCGTCGTTCGACCTCCTCGGGGCGCTCCTGGTCACGGGTGAGGCACCGCCGGCCACCGGAGGTGAGGCCCTGGACCTGCCGCCGACCAGCCCCGGTGGGCGGTCCCAGGCATCCGCGTGGGTGCACAACCCCACGACGGTCCCGGTCTGGGCGACGGTCCGCGTGAGCAGCCTGGGGTCGTCCGGTGGGTACCTGCTGCCCCCCGGGGCGGTCGAGGTGGAGCCCGCGGGTGCCGCATACGTCGACGCGGGCGGGTCCGCCGAGATCACGGTGCGGATCCTGGTGCCGCAGGGCACACCGCCGGAGCACTTCCACGCGCTGGTGACCAGCACGTCGACCCCGCGCCAGGCCCTGCCTCTCCATCTCGAGGTGCTGGCAGGAGAGCGATGAGCCTGAGCACGCCCTCGCACGAGTTCGTCGATCGCCTGGAGCGCTACGGCGGGGCCGCCCGTCGGGCCGCGGCCTCCTACCTCGACGGCGACGGCCTCTCGCCCTACCTGCTGGCTCCCGCCGGTGAGTACCTCGACCGTGGTGGCAAGGGACTGCGTCCGGCGCTGTGCCTGGCGACCTGCTCCGCCTTCGGAGGGCAGGAGGACCACGCTGTCCCCTCGGCCGCGGCCATCGAGCTCATCCACACCGCTCTGCTGGTGCACGACGACGTCGAGGACGACAGCGAGCTACGCCGGGGGGAGCCGACGTTGCACCGCCGCTACGGCAGGGCCCTGGCGATCAACGCGGGAGACGGCCTGGCCGTGGTCGCGCTGGGTGCGCTGCGCGAGAACGAGCGGCTGCTGGGTCCACGCCTGGCGGCCCGGGTCTGGTCCGAGTTCGACGTCATGGCGCGTCAGACGGTGAACGGTCAGGCGCGCGAGCTGGGGTGGCAGCGCGACGGATGCATCGACCTCGGTCCGGACGACTACCTCGACCTCATCATGCAGAAGACCTGTTGGTACACCACCCTGCTGCCACTGCGCGTGGGGGCGCTCATCGGCGCCCGGGGAGAGGTTGACCCCACGCTGATGATGCGCTTCGGCTTCTTCCTGGGGGCGGCCTTCCAGATCCGTGACGACGTGCTGAACCTCACCGGGTCCGAGGCTGTGTACGGCAAGGAGGCTCTGGGGGACCTCCGGGAGGGCAAGCGCACGCTCATGCTGATCCACCTGCTGGCCTCGGCGGCTCCGGGCGACCGCGACCGGGTGGTCCGCTTCCTGGCACTGGAACCCGGCCAGCGTTCTGTCGAGATCGTCGCTCCGATCATCAGCATGATGCGCGACCACGGCAGCATCGAGTTCGCGGACGAGTTCGGCCGGGGCATCGCCCGGGCTGCAGCGCTGGCTTTCGAGGAGGCGTTCGGCGGGTTGCCCGACTCCCCGGCGCGGCGTTTCGTCCGTGACGTGATCCCCTACATGACCGAGCGCGACCGGTGAGGCAGCAGCACGGCTCTGGATCTTCGCTCGGGTTTCGCAGGGCCGGGCGCCGGGCCGAGGAACGCCCCCAAGCGCGTGCCCGGGTCCCTCAGCACAAGGTCTTCCTCGACCCATCTCGCAGCGGCAAGCTCAGCGGGCGTCGGACCCCTCCTTCTCGACCCGGTTGTCCGGCCCCGGCGCCTCCGGCAGCTCGCTGGCGCGCACCAGTCGCAACGCCGTGACGAAGACCAGGCCGCCCAGCACGTTGAGGGGCACGACATACCAGAACCAGGCCAGCCACTCGGCATACGAGACCGAGCCTTCGGCGTGGATCGCGCCGAAGATGATGATCGAGTCCAGGACGGAGTGGAACAGGCTCAGCCCTGCCAGGAGGAAGCCGGCCGAGAAGGCTGCGACCACCTTCACCCCGTCCGAGTCGGTCCCCTCCTGCATCCGCGTCAGGACGGTGATGACGATGCCGCCGAGCAGGGACAGCGCGACCGCCCGGACGTCCAGCGGCGCGTCGACGAAGTGTCGTGCACGCTCGGTCAGCACCTCGCCGAACTCAGGGAAGGCCTGCACGACAAGCCACATGAACACCCAGCCGCCGACGAGGTTCGTCAGGAGCGTGACCCCCCAGAGCCGCAGCAGCTGCAGCGTCGTTCCCCGCCGGGCGAAGAGGGCCATGATCGGCAGAAGGAAACCCTCGGTGAACAGCTCGCTGTGCGCCAGGTACAGCGCCACGAGGCCGATCCCGAAGGCCAGCCCGGCCAGGAGGTGGTTGTCCGTCTCGTGCAGCACCGCGAGATAGGCCAGGATCCCAAGGCCGATCTCCATACCCCCGAAGAGACCGGTCGTGATGAGGACCCGCCAGCTGCGGTGCAGCCGCTCGGCTCCCTTCTCGACGGTTCCCCGGAACGACTCGACGACCTCCTCCTCGACACGGACGGCGGCAGGGTCGACCTGCCCCTCGCTGTCCTTGGCGACCTGGTTGTCCGTGGGTCGTCCGGGCGTCTCGCCCATGGTGCCTCCTGAGTGCTGGGTGCCCCATGCTAGGGCGGCCGGCTCCGCACGGGGGAGGCGTCGCGCCGCCGGATGACCAGCAGACGGCTCGGGTCGACGGGACGGCGTCCACGACCTGTCAAATCTTGACCAAACCTGTCAAATCTTGACCAGAACCTGGGCTAATGCATGTGAAAGTAGCGGTAAGATGTCCGTGCCGTTAATACCGTACGTCGACCGTCATCAAATGCGCATCGCACGGTCTGGCAGACGGCTCCACGGAAATTGACATCGGACGCGCTTCGTGTTCGAATTGCCGTCCTGCTCGTTCCTCGCCTTGCTCAGTCTGGGGCATCAATGCCATCACACGCCGTCGCTCAACAATCCTTCGTCCCTCGTAAGTTTTTCGCGATGCTGCTCGGCCTGGGTATCACGCTGGCGCTTGTCGTGGCGACAGGGGTTGGTCCAGTCTCCGCCGTGGAGCGCGTGGGACTCGGGACCGCGGCCAGTTATGCCGTTCTTGGTGGCTCGACGGTGACGAACACCGGCCCTTCGGTGATCAACGGGGACCTGGGCGTCTTCCCTGGTACCGCCATCACAGGATTTCCTCCCGGCCTGGTGAACGGTGAGGTGCACCCGGGCGACGCGGTTGCCAACACGGCCCAGGACGACTTGACGACTGCCTACAACGACGCTGCGGGACGCCCGACCGACGTGACTGTCACGGCGGACCTGGCGGGGCAGACGCTCACACCAGGGGTCTACACCGGGGCCACGCTCGCCCTCAACGGACAGCTGACCCTTGACGGAGCGAACGAGACGGACCCGGTCTTCATCTTCCAGTCCGCCAGCACCCTGATCACGGGGTCGAGCAGCTCGATCGTGTTCATCAACGGTGCGAACGCCTGCGACGTCTTCTGGCAGGTCACAAGTTCGGCGACCATCGGAACCACCACCGCCTTCGCCGGGACGGTCATGGCGCTCACGTCCATCACCGCTACCACCGGAGCGACGGTCCAGGGTCAACTGCTAGCCCGCAACGGGGCGGTCACCCTCGACACCAACACGATCACGGTCCCCTCGTGCACCGATGAGCCGGTCCCGACCGAGCCGGAGCCGACCGAGCCGGTCCCGACCGAGCCGGTCCCGACCGAGCCGGTCCCGACCGAGCCGGTCCCGACCGAGCCGGTCCCGACCGAGCCGGTCCCGACCGAGCCGGTCCCGACCGAGCCGGTCCCGACCGAGCCGCAGCCCACCGAGCCGCAGCCCACCGAGCCGCAGCCCACCGAGCCGCAGCCCACCGAGCCGCAGCCCACCGAGCCGCAGC